>JAEZGQ010000204.1 GCA_023416895.1 Bacillota bacterium
CAGGCGGCACAACTACTATTTATGGCGGTACAGTCGTTGCCTACGGCAACAAAGAAGGCACAGGCATCGGCGGTGGCAGCGCTTGGGGCTCAGCAAGAGGAGGCAGTGGCGGCACCGTTACCATAGCGGGTGGCAGCGTAAGGGCAGCCGGCGGAGATACGTATATCGCGAGCATCGGCGGCGGACGATTTTCCGATAGCAACGGTTCGCTGAAAAATGCTGAGGGCACAAACGTACATTTGACCACAGTAACGCTTCAGAACTTAACCACGGAAACGGCGATCACATCGCTTATAACCGATGCGACCTACGACTACGGCATCTCAGGCATGCACACCGACGAAAACGGCATGCTGTACCTCTACCTTCCAGAGGGAACGCAAACGACCGCGGTACAAACCACAGACGGTGCGGCTTCCCCAACGTTTACAACCTACGCAGGCAGCGTAACAACCGCAAACGATCATAGCGCAAAGGGTACACTTTTGCTTCAAGGCGCGGTTACCGCACCGGGCATCCTTACGAGTACACTTTCAAACGGCATCCAAGGCTATGCCTATAGCCAAGCCCTTTCGGCGAGCGGAACCGCACCCATAACATGGGAGGTTTTAACCGGCAGCCTGCCTACGGGTCTTGCGCTGAACCCAAGCACAGGCTTAATTTCCGGTACACCCTCGGAGACGGGAGATTTTGATTTTACAGCAAAAGCGACCAATGCGGCAGGAAGTGCTACAAAGGCACTTCGTATCTCCATCCACAGCGGTGCTGCGCTTTCGCCCGCGAACGGCACCTTTGATATTGCCAGCCCTACAGACTTAAATACGACCATCGTTTGGAACGGCGCGAGCGAGATAACGGGCATTACTTTGGATGGCGTTGCGCTTACGCCTACCATGGATTATACGGTATCCGGCAGTACATTGACGGTTGGATGCAGCTACTTTTTAGGTTTGCACCTTACGGCACCGGACACACTCGATTTTCAAGTGAACTTTAATGCGGGCGTTCCCGCGCAGCTAAACGTGGCAATTACTAACAGCTTTGTTCCTTCCGCTGACGCTGACCTAAGCACGCTTACCGTTGGCGGCAACGAGGTTGTCGGCTTTGACCCCGCCGTAACCGTGTACAGCGTGCAGCTTCCCTACGGCACAACTCCAGGAAGCGCAGCGGCTCGTCTTGGCGCTACGGCTCAAAGCGCGGAGGCATCCGTCAGAATTACGCAGGCCGCAAGCCTTCCGGGTAACGCCTTTGTAGAGGTAACAGCGCAAGACGGTACCACGACAAAAACCTATACCGTCAACCTTACGCTTGCCCCTGCCACGCCCACTGCGCCGTCCATCGTCACGAGCAATTTGGCCCGCGGCGTAGTAAACACGCCTTACAGCCAAATCCTGTCGGCAAACGGCAGCATTCCGATGCTTTGGGAAATTGCAGACGGCAGTCTGCCTTTGGGTATCAACCTGAATGCACACACCGGCCTTCTTTCCGGTACTCCTGCGACGGTGGGCACCTTTGCTTTTACGGTAAAAGCGACCAACGCGGAGGGAAGCGACTTTAAATTGCTACAAATCACCGTCGCGTCCGCCGTGCCCGTTGTACAAACGCTTGCCGACGACGCCACAGGTATTTTGCTTACGGGGGCGATCAGCCCTGGCGCAACGCTCACGGTCACAAATATGGCGCTTGATGAAGGCGCCGCTTCAAACGCGATACGCCTTTGGATGAACGACAACTCCCGCACGCTTTTGTCCAGCATGGACATTTCGCTTTCGGGCAACTTTTCTGGGAGCCTTACGCTCAGCATCCCCGTGGGCAGCGCTTACAACGGCCAAACCGTAACGGTTCTTCACGCAAAGCGCGACGGAACCCTGGAAACCTACATTGTAACTGTGCAAAACGGCTGTGCTACGTTCATGGTAACAAGCCTTTCGCCCTTTGCGGTATTCCTTGGCGGGGAGAGCACCCCGGGCGTGCCGCTTACGGGTGGCGGCGGCTTTGCATGGTTTTTTGGGTCATTATGCGGCCTATCCGCCGCTGCGTTTTTTACGGCGCTGAAAAAGCGGAAAAAAGCATGAACGTTCTAGCGGAAAATCGGCATCCAGTTTTTTGAAAACGAGGCGCCTTCGGAAAATTCCGAAGGCGCCTCTATCATTCTTATGGTTCACATACCGCGTTGTTACATTTCCAACTTCTCAAGCGCCAGCAAAAAGTATGCTGTGGCGAGCACGTCGGCACAGCCACCGGGGCTCATGTTCCTCGCGATAAAATCCTCGTCGAGCGTGTTTGTGGCCTCAATGCGCTCCTTCTCGGGCAGGGCGCATACCTCTCTGGCGCGGTGCTGCGCGTACATGAGGCCTGCGTGCCCGCCGCGATGAAGAAGGTTCGTATCCTGAAGCTCGCAGAGCGTATTTAAAAGCGTAAGCACACCTGCGTCGTTTTGTGAAAAGCCCTGTCCCTCATAAAAGCGAAGCTGTGAAAGCGCACGCCTGGCGCTCGGAAAACCCATCTCCGCTTCGCCGCGAATGCCCTTCATGCCATAAAGCGCGTAAGCGTTCTCGCCGTGCGTGGAGGGTCGTTCGGCTGCGCGCGTGTACTGCTCGGGCAGTCCGCTTTTCGAAAGCTCGGACGCGTGCGCAAAAAAATCGCCGCCCGCTTTGAGCGCCATGCCTCTTCCCCCAAGCAAAAGCCCAAACGTATAGATTATGCCCTTGTGTGTGTTTACACCGCCTGTGGCGAGCGCCATCTCTTTTTCGGCAAAGAGCCCGCGTCGGCGAAGCCGCGCCATCACTTTGGTGTAAGGCATTGAGGCATCCTCCGCACCTATTTCAAAGCAGGCTTTGAAATAGGGCACCAGCGCGTTCGCGCTTTGTTCGAAGGTCGAAACCGTCATATCGGTATGCGCGCCGCAATTTTTACGATCCACGAGGCCCGGCTTGGGCGTGGCCCATACCTCGCTCAACAACGCGCCGCAGGCTGCGTAAGCGTGTGTGCGCGCCGCAAACGCAATCAAAATGTCGTTTGTTTTTTTGACGACCTCACGAAGCCCATGTACACGGCTTCGCGCGCATGCCGCAGCGTTGTTTGTGCACAAAAGGCATTTGCGCTGTATGCTTCTTGCAAGCTTTTGGCCATCGGGCGCAATCACATCCATATCGAAAAGCCGCCCTACCTCGTCGCGCTCCTCCGCCTCCACACATAGCCGCTTGAGAAACGCCGCTTCGGCGGAAAACACGAAGTACCCTTCCGGCCCAGTGTCCGCCATAACAATTTCGTGGAAAACCGCCTCCCCCATGCGCTGCACACGGCGCACGCCCTCAAAAAACGCAAAATCGACAAGCCCCGTTCGCTTCTCACCGCCGGCGATGTTCATGGTGAGGCATACAAGAGGCTTGCCGTATTCGCTTAACAATTCTTGCTGACGCGCCGCGCGCGCTTCCCGCGCGGCGAGCATGTTTTCAAGCGTGACGGACGATGTAGTCATAGGTGACTTGCGGCACGAGCTTTTTTAGCGCTTCCAACTGCCCAGAGTGCATAAGGCGGCGCACCTCACTTGCGCTGATGCCGTCCTTTCTCTCAAGTTCAACCACTTCAATGCCAAGGCTCGGCAAAAGCGCCTTCATGCGCATGTTGTAGGCGTTGGTAACGGCGCAATACGGCTCCGTGCCCACAAAGCGCGTTTTTATGTTGAGCGCGGGCGCGACGCGGCCGCCGAACAGCGCAAGGTCAAGGTCGGCCTTAATGTCCGTGGTGCGGTTTTTGTCTTTTAAAAAATACGCAGGGAACGTGGCGGAGGAAATGATATACTTCCCGCCACGGTGAACGTATACGTTGTTTAAGTGCTCCGTGCCGCGCTTTACAAGGTCGTAGCGCACCTCCGCGGGAAACTCGGATTTATCCTCCGACACCACGAACACATGGAGTTCCGAGCGGCGCGAAGCCGCCGTTTCTATTAAATAAAGATGCCCGTAGGTGAACGGGTTGCAATTTACGACCACCGCGCCCGTGTTTTGCAGCGGCCCGTGCTCCAGCTCCGAAAGAAAGCGGGAAAGCCCGTCTTTTTTGTTTTCCATCATGAGCGCGTCCTTGGTACGCGCCAGCTCGTAAAACCCGAGCGAGGAAAACATGCGGTCGTTTTCGGGCTTGGTGAACAGGAAAAGATGCGTGTTGCCCGCACGATAAGCATGGCTCACAAGCTCGCTCATCACCGTAGCGCAAGCACCTTCGCCCTGCGCCGTATCCGCAACCGCCACATATTTTACGAGCGTTCCGCAAAGCGAACCCGTTGCCGCGATCTCCCCGTCGCCGTCGCGCAAAACAACAGTATAATCCGGCGCGTCCTCCATGGTAAGACCACGCGCGCTCAAAAAATTCTTCACTTGAAAAAGGCGCGCCTCCGAAAAGGGCGCGCTCGTTTCCATGTTATACATGCTTTACCTTTTTGATCAGGTCGATCACCGTATTGTCGCGGAACATCACAACGCCTACGATCTGCTCGTCGTACTCGATGGGGTCCGGCATGCCCACGATGCGCTCGCCGCGCTCCCTGAGCTGTTCGATGGTGAAAATGGGCATGCCCGCCGCACGAAGCTTTTCGGCGATCTCCGGGCGTCTGGGGTTGACCGCCACGCCCTGGTCGGTAACGAGTACGTCCACCGTGTCGCCCGGGGTGACGATGGTGTTCACGCGCCGCACAATGGAAGGAATGCGCCCGCGCGTGAGCGGCGCTACGACGATGGAAAGGCTTGCACCTGCCGCCGTATCCGGATGCCCGCCCACGGCGCCGCGAATCACACCATCGCTGCCGGTGAGCACGTTCACGTTAAAGTCCGTATCCACCTCGAGCGCAGAAAGCACCACGAAGTCAAGCTGGTCCACGGCCGCGCCGCGGTTTAGATAGCTCGCGTAGTACGATGCGTCGATCTGCTGGTGGAAACGGTTGTTTTTGAGGGAGTTCGCCGCAATCAGGTCAAACGACTGCACATCGAGGATCTTTTGCACAAGCCCTTCCTCGTGCATTTCCACGATCTGCCCGGTGATGCCGCCGAGTGCAAAGCGCGCCTTTATACCGTTTTTGAGCATTTTCTCGCGCAAAAAGCGCGCGGTGGCGAGGCTTGCGCCGCCGCTTCCCATCTGCATGGAAAAACCGTCGTAAAAATAGCCGCTTGCCTCGATGATGTCCGCGGCGGTTTTGGCGATCAAAAGCTCCTTGGGGTTTTTGGTAAAGCGCGTCGCACCGCTCATGATGCCCTTGGGGTCGCCCACGGAATCCACCTTAACGATATAATCCACGTTGGATTCTGGGATACCGAAGGGTGCATTGGGGAACGGCACGAGGTGATCGGTGATGATTACGCACTTGTCGGCATGAAGCGCGTCGAGCTTGGCGTAGCCGAGACTGCCGCAGCAGGATACGTTTTCCTCGTCGCGGTTGTAGCCGTTGGCGTTGCCGTAAGGGTCGCACGAGGGCGCGCCCAAAAACGCCACATCGATGTGCAGCGCGCCGGATTCAATGGCTGCCGCACGCCCGCCGTGGGAGCGGAAAATCACAGGGAAGTCCATCAGTCCGCGCGAAATCTCCTCCGCGAGCTTACCGCGAAGGCCGCTTGTTTCGATGTGTGCGATTACGCCGTTTTTGATGTGCTCAATGAGTGGAGCATGGATGTCGGTGAGAGAGCTTGCGGCAAGCGTCATGTTTTTAAAGCCCATGTTCGCAAGTACATCCATCACCATGTTCACAATATAGTCGCCGTTTCTGAAGTGGTGGTGGAAGGAAACGGTCATGCCGTTTTTCAAGCCTGTGAGGCGCACGGCCTCCTCAATGTTCGCTACAACCTTATTCTTTTCGTACATGCGCTCGCGGAAGGTTTCCTTGTGCTTTTGCGTAGCACCCGCAAATTCGCCATTGAGAGCGGGAATTTCGTTGTAATGCGGAATTTTTTGAAGATCCATTGTTATACCTCCTCCACCGGGACAAATCTGCCCGCCGCCGCGAGCTCAATCATGTGCTGCGCACGAAGTGCAATGGGCCTGTCAATCATTTTGCCGTTAAGGCTTGCAACGCCGCTGCCGCGCTTTTTGGCATCCTCAAGCGCCTGTATGATGGCTTGCGCCTTTTCCAGGTCTTTCTCCGAGGGCATGAACACCTCGTGGAGCGGCGGGATCTGGCGCGGGTTGATCACGCTCTTTCCGTCAAACCCAAGCTTTTTGATGAGCGTCGCCTCCGCGATAAAGCCTTCCTCGTTGTTCACGTCGGAAAACACGGTATCGATGGCGTCGATGCCCGCGGCGCGCGCGGCGTTTAAGATCATACAGCGGGCAAAGAAAAGCTCCGTACCGTCGCTTCTGGTGGTTTTCAAATCGGTCACATAGTCTTCCGCGCCAAGTGCTACCGCTACGAGGCGCTTTGAGGCCGTGGCAATGGAATACGCGTTGAGCACGCCAAGCGCGCTCTCGATGGCCGCCACCATTTTGGTGCTTCCCACCTCGATGCCAGCCTCGCGCTCGATGCGTTCGATCTCGCGTTCGCAGTCGATGACGTCCTGCGCGGTTTCGGTTTTGGGCAGGCGGATGGCATTGGGCTTCGCGCGAACAATCGCCTCGAGATCCATCACGCCTAGGCCGCTCGAAAGGTCGTTGATACGTACGATCAGCTCCTTTTTGCCGTAGCGCAGCGACATGAGCGCGTTATAAACAAGAAAGCGCGCCGCGTCCTTTTCGTTGACGGATACGGAATCCTCCAGGTCGAACATGATGCTGTCCGAACCGTAGATGTGCGCGTCGCGCACCATGCCCGGGTTGTT
>JAEZGQ010000218.1 GCA_023416895.1 Bacillota bacterium
ATTCGGGCTTGCTTACTTTCTTTGTCTTTTGCCGTTTCAAAAAACGCTGTAGTTGTTTTTTATGTTGGCATAGCTTTTCGAGGCAATTTGAACAGGCGAGGTTGCCGTTCGTTGCCTCTGAAAAGCGCTCGGGATGGCGCCGGTACACGATTTCCCATTTTGCCAGCAGGATAAAGGCGAGAATGAGCAAGCTCCATGTATAAGGCGTTCTGATAAACACAAGCGGTGTGAACATCATGGCATAATCCCAGTTGTAAATGCGGCAGCTGCCGCAGCATTTGTTCTTCATGAACCACGTTTGAAACGGACAGAAAAACAAAATACAGGTCATATCGCAGACCGAATACACCAAGCTGATGAGGATCAAAATTCCCTTGTCAAAAATGCCCGCGAAGTAAAGCGCGCCGATTATGGCGTTAAACCCAATCCAAACCGCCGCCACCAAGAGCGTTGTTTTTGCACCGGTGCCGGCCATCGTTTCAGTACCGCTTGCCGCTGGCATGAAGTTGCCGGCAAACTGTTTTTGGCAGCCCATGCTTTCAAACTTGGACGGAAAGAAGCGGAGAACCATTTCGACCGCAAAAACAAGCCATATCAAACCAAGGATGACTGGATGGTTCTCAAACCCGCCAAAAAAAGAATCGGAACCCTCGACCCTATTCACAACGTAAATGCCTGCGGCTGTGAGAAACAGGCCGGATCGATAGGCCAATTTCATATAATGTAGCGCCGAAATTTTCGACAACTTAAAACGGCTTCGTTTTTCCTTCTGTGTCTTCAAACCATGTATACACCCAGCTCTTGTCATTCATGCCGGATATCTGTTCTACTGACAGACAGTTCGGCAGCTTGGCCTCTCGCTGTTCCTGAGATGATTTTTAGCACTTCATAGTATCCTTGATTATGGTGCGTTTTGCAAGACAAAACTACACGCCGACCGCACCGCGGATTTCGGGTTGTTAAATTGCGTTAAAAACGGTCGATCAAATGCATGTGCTTATCTAGGCCTGCTCCGGCTAAGATTCGGACGGGAATGCCGCTTATCGGCTTTCCCGTCCAAACAAGTACCCCTCTATTTTTACGCGATTTCGAGTATACGCAAAATGCAAATACACCCCATTGGGGGACACACAAAACATTCGACACTGCCGCCGAAGCTTGTGCCAGTGATCATTACCCTTGCATCTGCTGGCTCTGCGAGGGCTGGCTCTGCTGCTGGTTCTGTTGACCCTGCCCGCTTCCGCTTTGCTGGCCGCCTGATTTCATGCCGCTGATAATCTGCGGTATTTTATTGATCAAACCCTGTCCTGCTGCTCCCATCCCAATCGGAACAACCGAAACATTATCTTTGTCGATAACAATGACGGCATCTGTACATAATTTAGCACCAGCCCCCAGCGTGCCTCCAACCATGCTTCCAAATCCGCCAGCCTGGCTGCCTCCAGTCGACTTGCCTTTGCTTTCCGAGTCTTTCCCGCCGTACCCAAACGTTATTGACATTACAGGTATAAACGTTTTATCTTCACATTTTACCGCCTTGCCGATCAAGCCTTCTTGCTGTGTAAACCCTGTGATGTTTGTAAACAGCGAATCCACATATTGTGTCACGTTTTGTTCCATTTGCTCTACTCCTTTACTTTCTTAGATAATCTACTATAGTATGTCCGACTTGTATGTCTACCGATGCATTCAGTCGCAGGTAAGTATCGGTTGCACAAAAATCAGGGCACAATTCGGCATTTTTGATGTTGTGGCAAAAGGACATTAAAAAATTCAAAGCTCCGAAAACAACACCCGTGGAAAACGGATCGGCAAGACCATAAGCAGCAAAGACTTCGAGATTTGAAGCATGAAGCGACCGCGCCAGCTTTTGCGGGTTAATCCTTTTCTTTTTGCGCAAGGGTCGAACAATTTCTATTCCAAAAATACATATTTTGGCTTCTAATCTCTCGTTGTTAGGTTTTATCGTGACTTTGAGAACTGGATACAATAGCGCAACTTCAAGCATTGCGTTCTCCGCTTCCATTTGGGCTGAAAGCCGAAACCGAACTCCCCGTATTTGGTCAACGACGATAAGAAGAATTAGCAAAAATAATAACGCATAAAGAATGAACATACGATCACCGTTGCTTTATAAATTAGTTTAGTTTGCTCGCAAGCTAGGCAAATTATGTAATCGATCCTCCTACAGAAATCGCGGAACTGTATGGTTGACGTTTTTATCCGCCCAAGGATACCAATTTTTCAATCTACAGAGCGCAGACGTATTGAATTTGTTTGGCTTCATATGCTATCGTTGAAAAAGACCCTTGAATTGAAGGTAAGAACATGAATTTCCAAGTCTCCATTGCGCCTTGTAAGGGGTATGCGTTTCATGAAGCGAAACATGCGTTGCTGGCCGCACTTCAACCAATCGGCGGCTTGGATTGGGTAACGCCCGGCATGAAGGTTGCCATCAAGGCAAACCTGATGATGCGTTCCAAACCGGAAAAGGCGGCAACGGTGCACCCGCAGGTGGCGGTTGCATTGTGTGAACTTCTTATTGAAAAGCAGGCAAAGGTAGTCCTTGGAGACAGCCCGGGCGGTCCTTTTTCGCCGGGTTATTTGTCGTCGGTTTACGCAAGCACAGGAATGACGGAAATCCCCAAAACCGGAGCCACGCTAAACCATGACTGCGCCTATACGGATATATCCAATCCGGACGCGGTCACGGCAAAGACCTTTCAGGTTACGAAGTATCTTTTGGAGGCGGATGCCATCATAGACCTGTGCAAAATCAAGACGCACGGACTGATGGCATATACCGGTGCCTGCAAGAATTTTTTCGGTGCTGTTCCGGGAACACACAAGTCGGAATACCACTACAAGTACCAGACGCATGAAGCGTTTGCCAATATGCTTGTTGATATCTGCGAATGGTGTAAGCCCCGCTTGGCCATTGCAGATGCGGTAATGGCGATGGAGGGAAACGGCCCGTCCGGCGGTACACCGCGCTTCATGGGGGCAGTCCTGGCTTCTTTTAATCCACATGCGCTCGATCTGGCTGCAGCACATCTCATAAATCTCAAGGTAGAGGATGTTCCGACCCTACAAGCCGCCTATGTACGCGGACTAATTCCGCAAAACGCCGCTGAACTATCCATCCATGGCGATCTTTCCAAGTTTGTTATTCCGGATTTTAAATTAACGCCAAAGCACAATGTTCAATTATGGGGATCGAAAAACAAAACCATTGCAAAGCTATTGTCAAGCATGTTTGCGAGCCGGCCTGCGATAAAGCCGAAAGAATGCATCGGATGTGCAGAGTGCCAAAAAATCTGCCCAGCCGGAGCCATTGCCATGGTTGGCAAGGCCGCAAGAATTCAGAAAAATAAATGCGTACGGTGCTTTTGCTGTCAGGAGTTTTGCCCCAAAGGGATCATCAGCGTACACCGGCCATTTGTTGCGCGCATCATGGGCAAATCGCATTAAGACTGCATCAAGTTGTAAGTTCCGCACAGCCGCGGGCGAAGCTGCCATTGTTTCTATGTTCTGGCGCTTGTATTCCAAGGTACAATATGTTATAAAAAGTGTAGCTTTACCGGTTTCTGTATCCAAACCGGTAAAGTTTTTTTATAAGCAACTTTGAGCCGTTTTTCTTTGGGGGTTTATGAAGAAAAGAGTATTTTATACGGAAGCAGCATATCTAATCGGCATCATCGCCCTCGCACTGGGCACCGCTTTCATGGAAAAGGCCGATTTCGGCGTATCCATGGTAGTGGCACCGGCATACCTTCTATATTTGAAGCTGTCTCAGGTGTTTCCATTTGTGACCTTCGGCATGGCGGAATATACACTGCAGGCATTCCTTCTGCTCACGCTGAGCTTTGTACTTCGCAGATTCAGGGTATCTTACTTATTCTCCTTCGTCACGGCGATCCTCTACGGTTTTACCCTAGACGGTTGCATGGCATTGGTCGCTTTGATTCCGGCGGAGGCAATCGTCGTTCGCCTTCTCCTGTTCTTATCGGGTATGCTCATCTGTGCCGCAGGCGTATCGCTTTTGTTTCGCACCTACATCGCGCCAGAGGTGTATGAACTCGCGGTTAAGGAGATTTCGGCGAAATTCGGGTTCAACATCGTTCATACAAAAACGCTTTATGACTGCGCCAGCTGCCTTGTTGCTTTGCTCCTATCCTTCGCGTTTTTCGGATGGTGGCACTTCGAGGGCGTAAAACTCGGCACGATCTTCTGCGCCCTGGTCAACGGAACGATCATAGGCTTATTCAGCCGTTGCTTCGAGCGTTTCTTTGCGTTCCGGGATGGACTGAAGCTTAGAAAGTATTTTTCCTAAGCACCGCTTCACATCCTTTATCCTTACAAAAAAGAAACCCCATAGAATGGGGTTTCTTTATGAGCGTAGGTTTTGATACTCGCCTTTACAAGGGGGTATGAATACCGTTTGCAAGCTTTATTTCTTACCGGGCGCCCCGGAGGTATCCCCGTTTTTCTTTTTTACTTGCCGCGATTTGTGCTTAGCGTTATCCGGTGTAGACGGAAGCTGCTTTTCTGTCGGTTCCCTTTTCATAAGAATGCTCCTTTGAACATTGGTTTTTCTTATCTTAGGTAAAGCCACGCATTTTATGCATGAATGAAACACAAGCAAAAGATTGCATGTCATTCAGTCCGTTTCTTTATTGGCTATTCATGTTTCGCGATTCTAATTGTTTTTCAAATGATAAAAGCTCCCGAAACACCCCTTCCTTATGGAAATTACCGACGGAAATCGTTTCATAGACAGATGATATTTGAGCAGTATATAATCAAACATAGTTTGAAGCTCTATTTCTTCACCATAAAAACAATACTTTTATACGATAATCAAGTTGCATTCATGAAAAAATAGCAAATGGTCTTTTCGCGTATGAAATCGTTTTGACAAAACAACAAAACATCTTCCGAAGCCCTACCGTACTTAAATAGAACCTTCGTAGGTTCTGCGTTAATAAGCATTGTAATAGATCCGTTTCAAGTTTTTTATTCTATAGAAGGAGCAATGATGTATGGTTAAGATGAGGTCTTATCATGGCGAGGAAGATTTTTTGCTCATGCAGAATCTTATTCGGGAAAATTATGCTCATAGCAATCAACAATTGTATCCCAGTCCGTCAGATTTAGATTATTGGCGGTACATTTATGACGAATCGCCCGATGGTGTACATGATGCGAAGTTGTGGCACGATGAAGATGGGCGAATTCTTGCTTTTGCTTGGATGAATGAAGATGCGGTTGATTTTGTTTGCCATTATCAACACAAAGAGTTACAAAATGAAATCATAGAATGGTCCGAACAAGAAAGATTGAAATATGCGAGCGAAAACATCGTCAACTGTTTTTATGTTTTCGATTGTGACAAAGAGGGTGAATCCATTGCCAAAACAAAGGGTTACCGCAAGAGTGAATTATTCAACTATTACGGAAAGAGAAGCCTCCTTGAAAACATACAGAAAGCACAGCTGCCTTTTGGATATATTATAAAAAGTATTGAAACCGAAGAGGAGATACGAAAACGTGCCGAGATGAACGGACTTGCCGGAAATGAGATAACGCCTGATAAATACAAATATTTCATGGAACATGCGGTGAATTACCGTCAGGAACTGGATTTGATTGCGGTTTCGCCAAATGGAGATGTTGCCGGTTTCTGCACTGTTTGGTTTGACAGTGTTTGCAAAGTTGGCATGTTTGAACCCTATGCTGTGCACGTTGATCATTTAAGAAAGGGCCTTGGAAAAAGTCTTTTGCTGGAAGGGATGAGCAGGCTTTTGGCATTGGGTTGCAAAGTGGCGTATGTTACCCACGCAGGATTGGAATCAAACGAAAGCGATCCAGCGCTGGCTTTAAACGAAGCAGTAGGATTTAGCAAGGTTGGCAACAATTACTTGTGGGGCAAAGAAATGCGATAGTTATCAAGAAATGCGGTGGTGACAGGAGTTCTACTTCAGCCAGCGTTGGTTCTTAACAAAGCTTAGATTGGGCTACCCCAATGTTGATGGTTGTTGCGTTTCAGCTACCCCCGGTCACTACGACTGGACGATGAAAAGAGAAAAAGACACAAAGAACAGTGGAGAAAGTATGACTACGTTGTCCGTAAAACTGACTTTCTACATTCCCAACGCCTTCTCCTTAAAGGACAAGCGGCAGGTTAGCCGCAGCCTTGTGGACAAAACGCGAAAGCGTTTTAACGCGTCTGTCTCGGAGGTTGATACACAGGATGTACACAAGACGCTAACCATTGGAGTTGCGGTAGTATCAAGCGACGCCGCCCATGCGAAGCGGTCGATGGACGAAATCATTCGTTACATGGAGGAACACGCCGACGCGGAGTTGATAATGGTTGAAGAATAAAGCTATGTAAGCCAAACCCGTCCTACCCCTCCTCTGTGTGAAATACGATAAGACAACAGGAGGTCAAACAGTTGGATGCGCCCCGTCAGACACCGCTTGAACGGTGAGTCCGGACATTTCGGTTCTCTCCGTAGCATCCAAAGTTCAGATGAATGGCGATCTTATTTGCGCGAGGTGTACAGTATTTGAATGGCATAAAGCCGCAACAAAGCTTGAGGGATAAAACCGTATGGTAGAAGTATGTTTGCCCGGAACAGGCGGGATGCTCCCGTTGGAAAACCGTTGGACTGCAAGTTGCTGGGTAGAGTTTCAGGGTAAGGCTATCCTGATTGATTGCGGTGAGGGAACGCAGATTGCACTCAAAAAAGCAGGCTGCCGGTTAAGCCATCTTGCACTGTTGCTCATTACGCACTTTCATGCCGACCATATCGCAGGGTTGCCCGGGTTGCTTCTGACCTTGGGCAACCAAGGAAAAACCACGCCAATCACGATTGCCGGGCCTGCCGGGCTCAAGCAAGTGGCGGAATCCCTTATGACCATAGCGCCTAGTCTCCCCTACTCCGTTGTTTTAAAAGAATTGGATCGGGAGAATCGGGACTTTGATCTTTTCGGTATTCACTTTTCGTCCCTGCGCTTGCAGCATGGAATTCCCTGTTTGGGCTACCGCATAACCTTTTCGCGAAAGCCGATTTTTAATCCGGACAAGGCAAAAGAGCTGGGTGTACCCCTGTACCATTACAAAACCTTGCATGCGGGGCAACCGGTAGTGCTGGACAATGGCAATCGGGTTGAACCTCACATGGTGCTGGATGGAGAGCGTCGCCCGATCATTATCTGTTACTGCACGGATACCCAGCCTGTTGAGGAGTTGCCGCGCTTTGTCCATGGTGCGGATTTGCTGGTTTGCGAGGGAATGCACGGAGATCCTGCGCTGCGTGAAAAGATGTGGGAACGAGGACATATGGTGTTTTCGGACAGTGCCGAGCTGGCCAAGTGCGCTGAAGTCAAGCAGCTGTGGCTGACACATTTTAGCCCTGCTATGAAGAACCCGGAGCAGTACCTGGATGTGGCGAGATACATTTTCAAAGATACCGTGGTTGGCTGCGACGGCATTCGCTCAACGCTTGGAGCGTAACATAGGAAAATGCATTTTATCATCATGCGTTTATTTTGAATGTATCACTCCAGGATTATTATGAAAAATACCGCGACAATGCAATTTAAGCTTCACAGCAGAAGTTGCACGATCCATAAACTTCGCATTCTTTTACCCCCCTCCCTACACATGTTTGATATAAAAATGGAGCGTCCATATGACAAATAAAGATATTCTAAAGATTGCGATGCAGCAATCAGCAATTGATAGCAATTGTAATGCCGATGACTTTAAATCCACTGAAAATAAGATTGTAATTTCAAACAAGAATCCAAATGCCAGAAAATATCTGGAGTTACCCTTCCATTGTGACTTAACCTCCTATGGAAATAACATAGTAGCATCCGTTTCAGAAGAGCTATCAGAAGTTGTAAGTGGTTATATTAACAAGTATGCGATTGAGCATTGCTTTGAAACGCCTAATTTACATGTTCTGATAGAGAAACTCAAACCGTTTGACATGAGTGTTTGTTTTATGGCTGAGTACTTTTTGCCGGACGTGAATGAGATGAAACCTCTTGAATGCCCCTATGAAACAAGAGTTTTAGAGCCGCTTGACTTTGAAAATCTTTATTTACCACAATGGAGCAATGCACTGTGTGAGAAACGTAAGCATCTGGACAGATTAGCCGTCGGCGCATATGATAATGAAAAACTTGTTGGGCTTGCAGGCTGCTCCGCCGATTGTGATTCAATGTGGCAGATAGGTGTTGATGTTATGCCGGAATATCGAAAACAAGGGATTGCTTCTTGTTTGACAAACAAGCTCGCTATGGAAATCTTATCAAGAGAAATGGTTCCATTTTACTGTTGTGCTTGGTCTAACATAAAATCTGCAAGGAATGCAATTAAAAGTGGATTGAGACCCGCCTGGGTTCAAGTAACAGTGAAAGCCAATTCTTTTATTTCTACTATGAAT
>JAEZGQ010000228.1 GCA_023416895.1 Bacillota bacterium
GCGCTGCCGCGGAGCCTTGCGGATATCGGCCTTTTTCGGGTGCTCAACCGCGTGCAGAGCGGAAACCCTTTTGGAGAAGATGTTTCGCGCACACTTTCACGCATTGCGTTTACGGCGCTTTTTGTAACGTTTTTGTGCCTTGCTTACGGGATTGTGCTTGCGGAGCTTGGCGCGGCGCAACCGGGGATTTCGCTTCTTACGCTTTTTATGAGCGTTGTCGGCATAGGTTTTTTTTACGGACTCAGAAAGCTTTCGCTTGTGGCGCGCCTTCCAAACAGGTAGCGGAAACCGCTTGGCTTTCCAAAAAAGTGCGCATAAATATGTGAAAAAAATCGCAAAATCCGCCCCGAAACGGCGGATTTTTTATTATTTTTACCAAAACATACAAAAATTGACAGAGGGTATGAAATTCATATATAATCAATAGATAGGAAAAAGAAAGAAAAAGGAAAGCAAAGATAGAGAAATTTACGTCGTCAACAATACCCGGCAGGGAAGCCATAGGGGTTAATGATGGAAAAGATATTGATCGCAGACGATATCGCCATCAATCGAAAGATCCTCGAAACGATTTTGATGGACGAGTACGAATGTATCATGGCGGAAAACGGGAAGCAGGCCGTTGATTATGCGTTAAAGCATGCTGGCACGCTCTCGTTGATTCTGCTTGACATCATGATGCCGGAATACAACGGCTACGAGGTTCTCAGAATTTTAAAGAGGAACAGGCTTACAAAGGATATTCCCGTTGTACTTATCACCTCGCTCGACAGCGAATACGACGAAAGCCGAGGCCTCACGGAAGGCGCCATCGATTACATTACAAAGCCCTTCAATGCGCAAATCGTTAAAATTCGTGTCCACAACCATGTGGAACTCAAACGTCATCAGGATATGCTTCAGGAGCTTATCGACATACGCACCAAGAAGATCATCGAAATGCGCGAATCGCTGCTTGACGCAGTCACATCCATCATTGAATACAGAAGTCTCGAATCCGGAAAACATGTAAAACGCATCAAGCTTTATTGTGAAGCACAGCTTGCGTATCTTTTGGAGAACGAGCTTTTTTCGCAGCAGCTCGATGTTAAAAATGCGTCGCTTATCGCACGCGCATCTACCATGCACGACATCGGCAAGGTCAGTGTACCCGACTCTATTCTTATGAAACCCGGGAGACTGAATCCCGAAGAGTTTGAGGTCATGAAGGGGCATACCGTTACCGGAAGTGACTTTATTGATTCGCTGGGCAATTCGGCTGATGACGAATACATCTATTACGCACGCCAAATTTGCCGCCACCATCACGAGCGATGGGATGGCACAGGTTATCCAGACGAGCTTGGCGGCGAAAAAATTCCGCTTTCGGCGCGCATTGTAGCCGTGGCGGATGTTTACGACGCGCTTGTGAGCAAGCGCGTGTACAAGCCCGCTTTCTCGCACGAGACGGCGGCGGATATCATTCGAGCAGGCAAGGGTTCGCAGTTTGATCCGCTTCTTATAGATGCGTTCAACGGCGTTTGTGAAACATTCCGAAGCATTGCACTACTCCACAATGACTAAAACGGATGCGGAACCTACGAAAGGATGGGGTTTCATGAATGCGGATAACTACGGTGGCGGTATCGGCATCAAAGAAAAGTTGCGCCTTGTTGAGGGCGTGGATTATGATGCTGCGGTCACAAGACTCACAGGCAACGAAACGCTTTATTGTGAGCTTGTAAAAATGTTTTTTGAGGAGGATTTTTTGGGACGCCTTCGCGGTGCACTCCAAGCCTCCGATGATTGCGCTGCTGTACTTTACGCGCACAGCCTCAAGGGTACCGCTGCAAACCTCGGCCTTAACGGGCTTTCGTCCGCAGCGGCAAAGGTGGAGTATGCGCTTCGCGCAGGTGGCCTTGCGGATGCGAAAACAGGTTTTTCTGCGCTTGAAAAAGAATATGGGGATTTGCGCGCCCGGTTGCTGTAAGCAATATGCGCACAGCGCCCTGATACGGAGGGAGTCTTGCTATGTCGCACCCGAACCCGATCCAAGAACCGCCTTTAAAAAAGCGTAAGGCCGTCAGGCTGTTAGGCGAGCCGAACAACCCGTTAAGGTATGCGCTGTGGATTGCGGGTTCTTACTTCCTAATAAGCTTTTTGTGGGTTCTCTTTTCCGGAAAATTGGCCGGCTTTCTTGCGGCTGATGTCGCGTCGCTTGCGCGCATCGAGTCTTTCAAGGGCTGGTTTTTTGTTTTTATATCCTCACTTCTTCTGTTCTTTTATGTGAGAAGCTTGATTGCTCGTGCCATGCTGCCCCAAAAGAGCCTCAACCAAACGGTGCTACAGCGTACGGCAGAGCTTGAAAGCACTGCTGCAAGCCTTCTTACCATGATTGACGAAAAAGACAGACTTCTTAAGCAAACGTCTAGGCAGCAGCTTTTCCAAGCCGCTGTGCTTAAGTTTTCGCAAGACTTTTTTAACGTGCCGCTCTCAGAGATGAACGTCGCACTCACCGGCGCACTTAAGGTGATGGGGGAATACCTCGAGGCGCACCGGGTCACCTATGCGGAGTTTGACGGCAAGCAAAAACGTTTTTTTGTTATGGGGCAATGGGCGTATGGAGAAGAGGTGCCCAACGAAGAACTTGAGCAATATTTCAACGGTACGAAGTTTAAAAACGTCCGCTGCACGATTCGCTGCGGGGTGGAGTTTTACGAGCCATACCCGGGACTTGTGCCTGAAAACGAAAAGCTAGGTCAGAATTTAACGCAAGCAAATAGCAGCTATGTGATTGCTCCACTTCATGTGCAGGGGAAGTTATGCGGGAGCATCGTCGTTTCCACGCAAAGGCATATGGATGATTGGTCGCAGGAAGACCTCGACATCCTCAACATTTTTGTTGAAATGCTTCGCAACGCCTATGTGCGCCGCAAGAAGGAAGCCGAGATCGAACAGAGCAACAAGCTGATGCACGTGGTGCTCGATTCCACCGAGGACGGCATTTACATGATCGATGCGCAGGGCGTTTTACAAAACGCCAACAACGGCTTTGCTACATTTTTTAAAACGCCGATCAAAACAATACCCGGGAAGAACCTCCGCGACTTTTTATCTGAAAGCGCATATATGCGCCTGATGACCTATGTGCAAACCGCGCTGGAAACCGGCCAGCGCACGGTGCTCCAGGCGCAGTTCGAGGGCCTGTGGCTTGAAAACTCCATTTACCCCATCATGGATGAAACGGGGAAATATAGCCTTGCCGCGATTTTTGCCGTAAACGTCACCGAACGGATGCGTTACGAAAGTGAGCTGTTCCGTTCGCGCCAGCTGTTTAAGCAGTTGGTGGACAGCGCACCCGTGGCAATTTTCTGGCGTGACTTAAGGGGCTATTACCTTGGCTGCAACAAGCGCATGGCCGACAGCTTCGGCACCACGGTCGAAACCATGGTGGGTGGAAGCGCAGCGAGGTATATGAGCGTTGAGGAAGCACAGCGCCAGTCCAAGCTGGAAGAGGAGATGCTCAAAAACCATCAACCGCGCATCCATGTGCAGCAGAACGTCATACGGGCGGATGGGGAAACGCGCTTGTTCAATGTGGAAAAAGTGCCGCTTTACACCGAGAACGGCGAGCCTTATGGCATACTCGGCGTCGCGGAAGATATCACCGAGCGCCGCCGCAAGGAGCTTGAGCTTGTGCAGGCCAAACGCGCCGCAAACGACGCGAATGCTGCCAAAAGCATGTTCCTCTCGCGCATGAGCCATGAAATACGCACGCCGCTCAATTCCATCATCGGGCTTACGCACATTGCTTTGCAGGCGCAGGGCGATGCTTCAGAAATCAGGGACTATGTCGTCCAAATCGGCACGGCCTCGCGGCACCTTTTGGAAATCATCAACGATATTCTTGATATTTCAAGGATCGAAGCGGGCAAGTTCAGCATCAACAAGGCGAGTTTCAATTTGATCGATGCCATTGAAAGTGCGGTAGGGCTCTTGCTGCCACGCGCCGACGAAAAGCGTCAGCATGTGAACCTTTATGTTGACGGCAGCGTGCCCCACGGTGTAATGAGCGATCAGACGCGCTTTAAGCAATTGATCATGAACCTTTTGAGCAACGCGATCAAGTTTACCGGCGAGAGTGGCGTGATCGATGTTCGCGTTAAAACGGTACGCCAAACGGAAAACGGCGTTGTTGTAAGTGTTAGCGTGAAAGACAACGGCGAAGGCGTTGCGCCTGAGCAACTCAAACGCATTTTCGAGCCCTTTGAGCAGGTTGATACCACGTTTTCACGCGCTCATGAAGGGACCGGGTTAGGGCTTTCCATCTGCAAAAACATCGTGGAGTTGATGGGCGGTGAAATAGAGGCACAAAGCGAGCGTGGAATGGGAAGCAAGTTCACGTTTACCCTGCCTCTTGAGCTTGCGCCGCTCGAGGAGCGCGCAGTTAAACTTTCGTTTGACGATCTTCGTATTTTGGTTGTTGATGACGAATCCGAAACCTTGAACTACATGAAGATGCTTTTGACGCAGTACAAGGTGGAAACCGCGCTTGCTGCCTCAGGCAAGGAGGCGGTCGCCTCAGCGCTTAACGCTAAAGAGCAAGGGCGGCCCTTCAATGTGGTATTTGTGGATATGCGCATGCCTGATATGGACGGCATAGAAACCGCGCAGCAAATCCGGCAGATCTGCGGTGAAAACGTGATCGTTATCATGTTCTCCATGTACGAGTGGAGCGATATTCAAAAGAGCGCCAACTCAGCAGGCATATCGCTGTTTTTGCCAAAACCCATTTTCCCCTCGCGCCTTTTGGACGTGCTCTACAACATCACAAACGGCAAGCGCTCCGAAGCGTCAATTGAGGTATTTGTGCAAACGCCTCAGTGCCTGCGCGACAAATGCATCCTCGTTGCAGAAGACAATGCGGTCAACCAACTGATCCTTCGTGAAATGCTCTCCAAGAGCGGTGCGAAGCTCACGCCCGTGTACGACGGAGCGAGTGCCGTTGAAGCATTTTTGGCTGCACGGGGCGCGTTCGATGCCATTTTGATGGACATACAAATGCCCGGCATGGACGGCCTTGAGGCGACGCGCGCCATACGGGCGCTGTCGCTCGATAACGCGCAAACCGTGCCGATCATAGCCATGACGGCTAACGTATTCCGTGAGGACATCGAAAAAGCGATGCTTGCGGGCATGGACGCGCATGTGGGTAAGCCCATCGACCCCAAAGACCTCATCGGCAAGCTTTGCCGCGCCTTGTTGCAAACATAAAGCCGCAGACCTCGCATTACAAAACCTTCATCTCCAACCGCATTAACGCAAAAAAGAGGGGCAGCCTATTTTTAGGCTGCCCCGATTGATTGAACCGGTATGAAAACTACAGATGGCTCCCAAAATCCATTCAAAAAATGTACGGCATGTACTTTTTGAAGATTATACCGCCTGCGCGCTTACGTAGCCGGACGAGCCGCTAAGCGTGCGCACAAAGTCGGAAAACGCCTGCGCAATTAAGTCATAACCCTTGTCGGTCGGATGCAGGCCATCGATGCACACATAGTCGCGGAAAGGCTTTTTGTCAAGGAAGTACGAGCGTACGTCCACGAGCAAAGCACCCGTTTGCCGCGCGATTTTCGAGATGGCGTCGGAGTACATTTCGTGGAAACGGTAAATCATATGTACGTCGCCAAGCCATTTAAGGATGTTTTTCGCGTTGTTGCCGTTGCGCTCAAGGAAAGCTAGGTAGCGTTCCGCGTCGATGGGGGGGAGCGTCATCACAATCGGCTTGATGCCGAGCTTTTGCACATCTGCGATCATGCTGGCGTAAATTTGGCGGAAGGTGTTAATGTCGGTTATGGGCGCGTGGTCGGCTTCCGGATAAATGGAAATTTCGTTCCATTTGAAATTGCAATCGTTGCCGCCGAATTCAATGAGCGCGAAATCGCCGTTCATGCCCGCCTCGATGTCCTTTTTCAAAATGCTCGCTCCGCGGTCGATGGTTATGCCGAAGCGCGCGCGGTTTTCCGCCTCCACATTATATTCCTGCTTGAATTTTGATAGGTATTCCTCCATCACCGCGTGATAGCGGTACCCAAAGTCGAGGATGGTTCCCTTCATAACCGAGTCGCCATAAATCCTTACTCGAACTGCCTGTTCCATATGCGCACCTCCTACGTTCACAGTATTGCCATATTTCGTTCACTTATCCGCAAGATTTAGTTTTAAATACTAGATTAATTAGATTATAAAGCGGAAATAATAATATGTCAACCCGGATTTGACGGTTTTCATAACATAATGATATAATATGCAAAACAGGCATGAGGTGTTCGTTATGGAGTTACAAGCGGATTCTGTGAGGGCGTTCCGATGCCCAAGGTGGGCGGAACTACCTACGATTTCTCTTTATATGGATCAGGTGTTGATCGTTCTGGAGGAAAGTCTGAGCCTTTTTTCCGAAAAGGCGGAGCTTGCGGCTACGTCCACGATGGTTAACAATTATGTAAAGCTCAAGCTTTTAACGCCGCCGGTCAACAAAAAATACGCCAAAGAGCACATTGCGAAGCTAATGATGATCTGCGTGCTCAAGCGTGAGTTTTCCATTTCCGAGATTGGCGGGATTTTTGATCTGATTGTTGAGGCTCGCGGCATTGAGCAGGCGTACGACTTGTTCTGCACGGAGCTTGAATACGCCATCAAGCATGCGTTTGCGAACATGGAGGAACGGCCGCGCCGAGAGGCGGGTGACGAAGCGGTGCTCGTGCTTGAAACGGCACTCGGCGCGTTTGCCAATAAGCTTATGGTACAGAGCATCCTTGACGCGGCGAAGCGGCGCACTGCTGAGCAGCGCGAGGCTGAAAAGGAAGCGCAGAAAGAGGCGCAGAAACCCCAGAAAGCAAAATAGCGCTTAGAATACAAAAAGACGGCCGAACGGGTGTTTCCGTTCGGCCGTTTGTGGTTTCGCAAAATTTTGGGATGGATTTTGGCTTAAACTTTATCCCTGCTCATCGCAGTGTGGCCGCTTCGAAGCGAGGGAGACTCGTCGCTTTCATAGACGACGTAGCGGTTTTTGCCGCCGCGCTTTGCTTGGTAAAGTGCCCAGTCCGCATTGGAGTACAGCGTTTCAAGCGGTACATTCTGCCCCTGCGCGACGGCGATGCCCATACTGCACGAAACCGTGAGGCGGCGCTTTTCTCCCGCCTGTATGTTGCGGAAGGCCGAAAGCGCCTGTTCCGCCTTTTGGCTGACTAGGCCTACATCGGGCAGGTCGCGTGCGAGCACGATGAACTCGTCGCCGCCGATGCGGCCAATCAGGTCGGTGTTGCGAAAGATTTTGTTCAAGCAGTCGGCAATGTGGATCAGGAGTTTGTCGCCGAAAAGGTGGCCTTCGGTATCGTTTACGCTTTTGAAATTATCGACGTCAATGATCAGAAGCGCGTCTATGCTTTCACCGCGGCGGTTTGAGAGGTGCTCGGCGATGAGCGCCTGCACGGTGCCCTTGTTGTAAAGCTTGGTGAGGGTATCGCGCTCCGCTTTTTCCATGAGCCTTTGCGCGCGCTGCTTTTCTTCGTCGATGTTGGAAATTACGCCGATCGCCTTTATTGGTGTGCCGTTGGCGTCGAACTGCTGCGTGGAACGCATACGGCACCACAAAAACGCTCCGTCGGCCTTTGCAATGCGCGTTTCACACTCCGCATACGGTGCACCGCGCAAAATACTTGTGAAAAAGCCCTTCACAAGCTTTTTGTCGTCGGCATGGACGAAGTCGTTTTCCATGGTGGTACGCGAATTGCTCTTTATGGGTGCATAGTGGAACAACTTTTCCCAGTTGGAGGAAAAACTGAAGCGGTCGGTTGCAATGTCCCACTCGAAAATGATTTCATTGGTTTGATTGAGAATAATCTCGTGCCGTTCAAGGCTCATAGCAAGCTCGAGTTGCGTCTTTTTGCTGGACGTAATGTCCACAAGGATGCAACAAAAGTAGGGGCTGCCGCTTGCGTCGCGCAAAAGCTGCCTACGCTGTAACACCCATTTTTCGCCGCCGCTCTTTTGGATGACGCGAAACTCCGTTTCCTGTATGGCGCCCTCCTGTAAGAATACCTGTAAAAGAGGGCGATCGGCAGGATAAACCAGCTCGAGGAAGCTTGCGGAAAACTTCATTTGGAGTTCCTCTCGGGTGTAGCCGAACAGGGAAACGAAGCTTTCGTTCATCTGCAACAGGGTAAGCTTATCGTTGGCTGCGCATAGAAAAACCGCGCCGTAAAGTTCAGTTGCGGCGCTATGGAGGCTGTATTCGGAAAGTGGGGCAGAGGTATGGAGGATCATGAGCCGCAAACCGTGCTCCGTGGATTTAAACCCGCAAGACAGGTGCAACCTCGTTTCACCCTGCGCAAACATGTTGCATTGCGGCGCAATCAGATCCGCGCATCCGTACAGCACAAAAACGTCGTGCGAAATCTGGGAAACCTCAAAGCGCATGGATGCGGCCTGGCGCTTCAGCGCGGCGGCTGCGCTCGCATGGAAAAGATGTCGTGAAAACGCTTCCCATCCGCTCAGCGGTACGCATTGATCCGGCAGGATCACCAGCGTATCCGTGCCTAGATAGTTGTCCCAAAGCTCCTGATAGCTGCCTTCACAGTAAAGTGAAAGCATGCAGCGTGCGGCCTCCCTTACATTCTGTGCGTTGAACATACGACCCCCGTAAGAGCAATCCGAAAATTTGGCGAACCCATGGAATTTTATAAGATTTTATCCGATAATATAGAATTATAACACAAAAAAGTTACAATGGCGATATAAAGTTTCCCGAAATAGGCTGTAAAATAACTTTAGGAATAAATATCAAGTTTTGGCGAGATATCACAGAATGTTTGCTATTTTATACTTGTTTCTTTTCGGACGTCATGCTATATTCTTTTAATAAGAGAAGTTATATGGCTTTCGCTCGAGCGGGGGCGCAAACGTCGAAAAGGAAGTGAGCCGCTTTTGATCAACGCCGAGGAACTGGCCTTTGCCAAACGCGCCATCTCTTTTTTTGACGCGCTTAATCACGACGATAAACGCAAGGTGGAGACGCAGCTTTATAAGCGCTCCTTTGAGAAGGGGTCCGTGATGCATCACGGCAGAAGCGACTGCGCCGGTCTTTTTATCATCCGCTCCGGCTATGCGCGCGCCTATCTCGTATCCGGCGAAGGAAAAGAGATCACCCTTTTTCGCGTCACTGAGGGCGAATGCTGTATGTTTACGGCAGGCTGCATCTTGGAAAACATCAATTTTGATGTAATCGTGGAAGCGGGAAGCGACACAATGGAGGCGTACATCCTGCCTTCCAAGTTGTATAGCGAGCTCTCCGCTGCGTATGTGACGGTGGCGGATTTTACAAACGAGTTGATGGCACGGCGGTTTTCCGACGTCATGTGGGTCATGGAGCAAATCGTGTTCATGAGCTTCGATAAACGGCTTGCTACATTTTTGCTTGAACAGGCCGAGGTGGACGGCACAGAAAAACTTCGTATCACGCACGAGCAGATCGCGCAGCACATCGGCACGGCGCGCGAGGTAGTTTCCCGCATGCTCAAATATTTCGCCACCGAGGGGCTTGTAAGCCTTTCGCGCGGCGGCATTGAGATCACACAGAAGGATAAGCTCAAAAGGCTTACCATATAAAAAACATAAGGAGGCACTTGTTTTATGAAAAAGTACGAATGTCCCTGCGGTTATATTTATGATCCCGAGTTGGGCGATCCGGACAGCGGTATTGCACCGGGCACCGCGTTTGAAGACCTGCCGGAAGATTGGGTATGCCCGGTCTGCGGTCTTACGAAGGACGCTTTCAGCGAAATTTAACAAAGGAAACTTAATATGGGAGTTCTCAAACTAACCCCGCACATTTATTCGGTCGGGGTGCTCAATCCCGCTATGCGGGTATTCGACATCATCATGGAGACCGAATACGGTACCTCCTACAACGCATACTATGTGGAGGGCCAAAATAAGCGCGCTCTCATCGAAACTGTTCATGGCAGCTTTCGCGAGGAGTACCTTGAAAACCTTGCCGAGCTTACGGATCTTTCTAAGATCGACTATGTGGTGTTCAACCACACCGAGCCGGATCACAGTGGTGCGCTTCGCGATTTCCTTGAACAAAACCCAAACATCACGGTGTACGGTACAATGGCTGCCATCAAGAATTTGCAGGAGATCAGTAACACCACGTTCAACGGCCATATCGTAAAAGACGGTGAGGTGCTTGACCTTGGCGGGCTGACGCTTGAGTTCATGGTTGCACCCATGCTACACTGGCCGGACACCATGTTTACCTGGTGCAAGGAAGAAGGCGTTCTTTTCACCTGCGACTTCCTCGGCGCGCATTACTGCGAACCGCGCATGATCGACACAAAGGCGACCTACCCGGAAAAGTACAAACAGGCCTTCAAGGAGTATTATGACGCGATCATGAGCCCCTTTAAGCCTTATGTGCTCAAAGGGCTTGCGCGCGTGGAACAGGCGAACCCGCGGATGGTATGTACAAGCCACGGGCTGATCCTCACGGAAACGCTCAAAGAGGCCATGGATAACTACCGTGTTTGGAGCACGCCCAAGGTGTCGCCTGACGGCAAAAAGAAGGCGCTCATCCTTTATGTGTCCGCCTACGGCTGTACCAAAGCGATTGCCGAGGTATTCGCCGATGAACTTTCCAACAAGCATGGCTTTGCGGTGGAGTCGTACGACCTCGTTTCCGAGGACGTAACAAAGTACCGCGAAAAAATTGATGCGTGCGACGCGCTCCTTTTAGGAACGCCCACCATCAATCGCGACGCGTTGAAACCCATTTGGGACGCTACCACGCAGATTGACGCCATTCTCAACGCAAAGAAACCGGCCACGGCGTTCGGTTCTTTTGGTTGGAGCGGCGAAGGCGTACCCTTGATCCTTGAGCGCCTCAGGGGCCTTAAGCTTAACGTGATGAGCGAAGGCTTTACCGCAAAGCTCGTTCCTTCCGAGGAAGATCTTGCGCGTGCAAGGGAATACGCGGCATCCTTCGCGGCGTTTGTCCGCGGCGTGTAAGCGTTTTGTAAAACAAGGTAAATTATATGAAGGAGGTTACACCTATGTGTAATGAACAGCATTTTTATCGCTGCAAGCTTTGCGGCAAAATCATCGGCATCATCAAGGATCCCGGCACACCTACCGTATGTTGCGGCCAGGTGATGGAAGAGCTTCAGGCGAACACCGTAGAAGCTTCGCAGGAGAAGCACCTCCCCGTCGTTACCATAAACGGTGACACCGTAGAGGTAGCCATCGGTTCGGTTGCGCACCCGATGATTGAAGAACATCACATTGAGTGGGTTTACCTTCAGACCAAGAACGGCGGCCAGCGCAAGTGTCTGGGTGCGGGCGTAGAGCCCAAGGTGCAGTTCAAGATCACCGAAGATGACGAAGTCATCGCCGCGTTTGAATACTGCAACCTCCACGGCCTCTGGAAGACCGTAATCTAACAATAGGCATGCGTAAATAGGGGCGGGATGAAAAATCCCGTCCCTAAGTTTTAGGTGGAGGTGTGTATGGCGGACTTGCGGCGCCAAATCGCCGAGGCCATAGGCCTTAAAAATGTTCCTGCTGCGGGCGGACCGGTTTTTGAAGTTACAAAAAGCGAAAAAGAAAACGGATATACGCGGCAGCACATCGTTTACGAGTCGGGCGAAGACCTCGTAAAGGCCTTCCTTTTATTGCCCGATGAACTTTACCGTAACCCTGCTGTGCTTGTGCACCACCAGCATAACGGAGAGCGTCACTTGGGAAAAAGCGAGGTGTGCGGCCTTGCAGGAAACCCGTTGCAGGCATTTGGCCCCGCATTGGCACGCGCGGGGTTTGTTGTGCTTGCACCGGATTCCATATGTTTTGAGGAAAGACGCAAAAACGGAAGCGGGACAACGCCGCTTCCGGGGGATGATGATTTTTTGCAGCACTATAACGAAATGTGCTATCGAATCCTTCAAGGCGGAAATTTGATGCAAAAGGTGCTGCTCGATGCAATGTGCGGCGTTTCCCTGCTTGAAGGGCTACCGTATGTTGACACGGGAAAACTCGGCACACTTGGGCATTCCTATGGCGGAAATACCGTATTGTTTTTGATGGCGCTGGATGAGCGCTTAAACTTCGGATGTGCAAGCGGAAGCGCCAGCAGCTACGAAAGCCGCATGCAACGCAACGTTGGCATAGAAATGGCAAGCGTAATACCGGGCTTTTATAAGAAGTACGATATAGAGGACCTCGTGCGCTGTATCGCTCCAAGAAGGCTTCTTATCGTTTCCGCGCAAGATGACAAGTATTCCAAGGATGCGCAATCTGTTGTAGAGAAAGCGCTTCCGGCCTATGCGGAACATCGCGCGCAAGGAAATTTGTACCACAAACGATACAGTGGGGGCCATGCCCTGACGCAGGAACGGTTTCATGATGTTCTCGATTGGCTGTGCAGCTGCTCCGAGTATGAGAATTAAGACCTGCCTATCGGTCGAAAGATAGAAATGGGGGAG
>JAEZGQ010000019.1 GCA_023416895.1 Bacillota bacterium
CCTACGCGGGGCATCTGGCGGCGCATGCTCTCGTAGCAGTCCTGTTCGTATTTGAGACAGCACATGAGCCTCCCGCAAATGCCCGATATTTTCGTGGGCGAAAGCGAAAGGTTCTGCTCCTTGGCCATTTTTATGGAAACGGGCTGAAAGTCCGCCAAAAAGGTTTTGCAGCAAACGGGACGGCCGCAGGAACCTAAGCCGCCGAGCATTTTCGCCTCGTCGCGCACGCCGATTTGACGAAGCTCGATGCGCGTTTTGAACACGCTTGCAAGATCGCGTACCAGCTCACGGAAATCCACGCGCCCGTCTGCGGTAAAATAAAACACGATCTTAGAACCGTTGAACGCATATTCAACATCCACCAGCTTCATGTCGAGCTTGTGCGTCAATATCTTCTGGCAGCAGGTGGTATATGCTTCCTTTTCACGGGCACGGTTTTTATCGCGCTGCTCGCGGTCGGCCTGTGTCGCCACGCGCAGCACGCTCTTTAAGGGCGAAACAATCTGCTCATCGGGCAGCTGGTGCGCGCCCGCAGAAACATCCGCATATTCCACGCCGCGCGCCGTTTCCACGATCACGCCGTCGCCCTCTTTTATATCGAATCCAGCGGGGTCAAAGTAGTAGACCTTTCCGCCTTCACGAAATTTCACGTCAATTACGGTTTTCATCTATTGTATAGCCTCCGATAGTTCGATAAACAGCCAGTCAAGCGCGGATGCGGAGGGCGCGTTTGCGATCAGCCGCCTGCGCGCGCCGGCCAGTGCTTCTATGATAGCGTTTATCTTCGCGGTTGTAAAGTTTTTCGTCTGCGCAGCAATTCTATCGAAAAAGTCAGGATTTTCTTCAGGGCGCCCCGTTTCCTTTGCAAGCAGCATGTCCCGCGCGAAGGAAAGCATAAGGTCCACGGCATCGAGGGCGGTTTTGTCTTCCTTGTGGCGCTTTGCATCGCCAAAGGGAAGCTCGCCGCGTATCGCTGCGAGAAACGTTTCGAATACCGCCGCGCGAAGCTCTAAAAAGCCGGCGCGAAAGCAGAGATTCTGCGCGCGCTCCAACGAACCCGCACAAAGCTGCGCCGCGTTTTGTGCCTCGGGCGGTGCCGCCCCTTGCTCGAGAAGCGCCTCGGCGATCTCCTCTTTTGAAAGCTGCGGCGCACGGTAGATGCTGCATCGCGAGCGGATGGTTGGGTAAATCAGGTGCAGACTGCCCGTAAAAAGAAAAAGAGTGCCGTTTGGCGGCTCCTCAAGCGTTTTTAAAAGTTTGTGCTGGCAAGCGGCGTCCACCCGCTCGCCGCCGATGTCGCGGATAAGCACCGCGCGCCCGAGCGTGCCTACGGGGCGCTTCAAAAGCTCTGCAAGCAAAGCTTTTAGTTGATCCACCTTAATGGGCGTTTCGCCAAGCTCAAAGTAGTCACCGCAGGCACTAAGGCCATTTATATCCTCAGTGCCGGTGCAATGAAGCGCCGCAGCACGGCGCGCCAAATGCACCGCCGCAGCCTTGTCGCAGCCGGTGATGAGAAGCGCGTGGGGTGCGCGGCGCTGCGCAATCGCCTCAAAGAGGCGGTTTTCTTTCGTGCAGGTCGGCATTTGCGCTAGAATTTGTGAAAGGCTTCCACGTCCACAATAAACACCGTCGCGCCACCCAACGTTACCTGTACAGGCGTGGGCGAGCTGTCGATGTAGCCGGGCATGGAGGAGGGAATTACCATGTACTCCTTGCGCGTGCTCGATTTGCTGCGAATGATCTCGAGCGCGGCGGGCACCTTCTCGTCATCAAGACCCATCATAAGCGTCGAATTGCCGCCGTGCAGAAAGCCGCCGGTGGAAGAGATGCGCGTGACGCTGATGTTGCTCTCGATGAGCGATTTGATGAGGCGTTTGGAGTCCTCATTTTGTACGATGGCGAATATGAGTTTCATCGAGTTTCACCTCCGTTTGTTGATGAAGAACGATTCGGTTCAGCAAGGATATGTTTGGAACGTGGCACTATGATAAATGGCAGGCTTTTTTTGCCTCGCTCTCGGCGGGGCACGCCTCGTACACTTAGCCTGCGAGCCTTCGCAAGGCGAATTTTCGCAGCAACACCGGAAGTATTTTAAGGAAATTCAGCACAGTATCGCGGCAAAATAGCCGCCAGTGGGCGTATTTCCTTTTTTCAAACATGCCCTAGGAGCAGGTGCTCCAATTCTTTTACATCCCGGGCGATGTGCGTGGGCGCACAGGCCTCAATTTCTTCGCGTTCACCATAGCCGTAAAGAACGCCGATGCTGTGAATGCCAACATTGCGCGCGGCATTGAGATCAAAATAGCGATCCCCCACCATGACGGCGCGGTTTTCGGGTGTGCAGAATTCTTTTATGGCAATGCGCAAGAGCTCCGTCTTTTCGCCGGTGCCGTCTGCAAAGGCACCGCACACATAGTCCACATGCTCAAAAATGCCAAAAGCCTTGAGCTGTTCGAGTGCAGTGGACTGCACCTTAGAGGTAACCACACCCACACGGATCTTATGTGCTTTGAGCGCTTGAAGAAGCGCGATAACGCCCTCGTAAGGCGAAGCAAGCTCCACGCCCATGGTCTTTGCCTTTTCGCGGTATAGGTTTGCGGCCTCGTCCAAGCGGTTTTCGGGGATGTGTAAAAACTCGGAAAATCCCGCTTTTAGCGGTGGGCCGACCATTTTATGAAGGTGCTCGTCGGGCGGGCAGGAAAGCCCCATCTCTAATAGCGTTGCGCGAGCCGTGGCGAAAATAGCCGGGCCGGATTCGATGAGCGTGCCGTCCAGGTCAAAAAAAACGGTGTCGTAAGTCAAGTCAAAACCTCTGTTGCTTTGCTATTGTTTACTGAAATTATAAGGCTTTTGGACAAAACGCGCAACCCGCGCGGCGCAAAACGGCAAAAAGCAAGGAAAAATCCACAAAAAGCAAAAGCGGCCGGGCGCACGCACCCGCAGGCGCCGTGCTGCTTCCGGCCGCTTTTCTACCGTGTTAACCTTCGCAAACTACGCAAAGCTTGCCCTTCACCGCCCCGAAAAGGGGAATTTTCAGCTTGTTTTGCAAAAATAAGTAGTCGATGTCAGCGTTGGTGATGCGCTCGCCAGGGAACACCGCGGCGATGCCCGGCGGGTATGCGCCCGCGGCCTGTGCGGCAATGCGCCCCGCGCATTCTTCAATGGGTACAAGCTCGGTTCTTGAAAGCACCGCGTCACGAACAGGCATCGCAAGCTCACGATCAAGCTCGGGCGGGTGTGTTACCTTGATGTCGTTTTTGCCGTAAGGAAGCGCTGCGGCCGCCTCATAAAGCATTTCGTACCACTCGTCTTTGTCTGCGGGGCCGGTGATGAACACCACTCTTCGCGCATCCGCCATTTCGGGTACCACGCGCATTTCTTCCATGGCAAGCGCCGCAGCACGCCCATCGATGCCGCGCCCGCTTACATCGAGCACAAGGCGCGTAACATCAACATCGTAAATGCCGGCTTTGCCTACAAGCTCTTTTCCAAACACGCTGATGCCGTTAAGCTCTTGAAGGCGCTCGGTGATTTTTTCAAGGCGCTTCAAATGTGCTTCAAAGTCCGCATGGCGGGCGGAAAAAAGCGCCCAGTCGAGCGAGGCCATGATGAGGTACGAGGGGCTTGTTGTTTGCGTAAGGGAAATGGTACGCCTTACGTCGTACTCGGTGAGCGGGCAGTTTACACCAAGGTGCAAAACCGCCGACTGCGTAAGGGCGCTAAGCGTTTTGTGCGCGCTGATGCACCACATATCTACACATTCCGAGGGGAACCGCGGCAGAAGCGGCGAGAACGGGAGGTGTGCACCATGCGCGCTGTCTACAAGCAAAAGCGCGCCGTGCGCATGAACCACCTTGGCAATGGCTTCGAGGTCGGCGCAAAGCCCGTAAAAATTGGGGCTTGTAACGAACACCGCATCGGCCTTGCAGTTTTTGAGCGCAGCCTCAACCGAACGGGCGCTGACGACGCCATCCACTGTACCTTCGGAATCCGGATATACAAACGAAACCGAATGCCCCGCCATGGCAAGGCCCGCCGAAACGGACTTGTGGCAGTCGCGGCAAACAAGGATGTGTTTTTTCTGGCCGACTGCCAAAAGCATGCTAATAACGCACTGTGTGGAGCCGTTTACCACCAAAAAGCTATGCTTCGCGCCACAGGCCTCCGCCCATCCCTTTTCAGTATTGAGGATGGGACCTTCGGGCGTATAGAGGTTGTCGGTTTCGGTAAGCTCGGTAATGTCCCACTTTGCCATGTCAAGCGGCCACAAAAGGGTCTGTCCCTTGTGCCCGGGCATATGAAAACGTGCGGTCTCGAGCGCGGAATAAGCGCCGAGCACTTCGGGGAGTGTCGGATTTTCTCTTGTGCCTTTCATGCTTCTCCTATGTGCGTACGCGCTCCGTGCTTTCCAAGGCCGCCCGCAAAAGCCTTACAAGCTTTTTGCTCGGATGGAAAAGGAGTGCGTAAATTTTATTTTCCTTTTGATAAAACAAGGTATGCGCGGTTTTTCGAGATCCAATGCTAAGCTTCCTGCGGCGTATGCGCCCGGGTTCCTCACCAAGGGTACCTGCGCTCCACGCTTCGCCGGGTGCCACGAGCCCCAACAGGTTTTCGGGCAAAAGAAAAAGCGCCTCACGCCCTTTGTCAGCCACCATACGGTCGATCACAAAGGTACCCGCGGGATGCTCCTTTCCTTCATCTACATACAGCACATACCGATAGGAAACGATGCGCCGCGTGTAGAGTAAATAGCCCGCCGCAAGCATTAATCCAAACGCGGCATAGCGGAGGATGCCCCCCGCCGGCAGGGAAACCACAATGTTTTTGATGGCCGTAGCAAAAATGATCAGAACCAAAAGCCCAATGACCAGCAAAAGGTCGACAGTTTTTGAATCTACACTTTGGTTCGTTTCGCGGTGCATAGTCACCCCCCAATTTCGTGCAATATTTTGCCCAATAATTATACATAGTAACACCCGAAAAGTAGGGTGTAAAGCATGCACAGCGTTTTCCTGAAAAGGAATTTTTCCGGCAGGTTTCGCGTGGTTCTCTCGGGTGGACAATCTGGCCGCAATGCGGTAAAATATACCATACTTTTTTCTTTGGGAAGCGCTTCGAAGCGTTTTCCCCCTCAACATTTTTCATTCATTTTTATAAGGAGATGGGTATGGCTTACAGGATTTTTACAGACGCGACGAGCGACATTACCGTAGAGCTTGCAAAAACCCTCGGCATTACAGTACTTCCCATGGAATTTACGCTCGACGGCCAAATTCACAGACATGTACCGGGTGATCCAGACTTAAACCTAAAGGCATTGTTTGACGCGATGCGCGCAGGCAAACAGGCCTCCACCTCGCAGATCAATGCGTTTCAGTTCACAGAAGCGTTTGAACCTGTGCTTGAAGCGGGCGAGGATATCATACACATTGGCTTCTCTACGGCGCTTTCGGGCTCGACGGCATCCGGCCAGCTTGCCGTAGCGGAGCTTCAAAAACGCTACCCCGAACGAAAAATCGCGTGCATCGACAGCCGCGCAGCATCGCTTGGGGAAGGGCTTTTGGTGTACTATGCGGCGCGCCATCAAAATGAGCTGGATTTTGACGCTATGGTGCGCTGGATTGAGGAAAACAAGCAGCATTTCTGCCACTGGTTCACGGTAGACGACCTTGTTTACTTAAAGCGCGGCGGTCGCGTTTCCGGCGCCACGGCAGCCATTGCCACGGTGCTTCAGATCAAGCCCGTGATGCACGTGAACAACGAAGGCCAGCTCATCGCGCTCGAAAAGGTATCCGGCCGCAGACGCTCCCTCAAGGCACTTGTTGACAACATGGAAGCCGCCATCGACCGCGAAAAGGCGGATACCGTTTTCGTTGGCCACTGCGACGCGCTTGAGGACGCGCAGTTCGTCGCTGACTCTGTAAAGGAGCGCTTCGGCATTGCGGATGTACGTATTTACGACATCGGCATCACCATCGGCGCGCACTCCGGTCCCGGCACGATTGCCCTGTTCCATTACGGAAAGCAGAAGTAAGCGGTTTTTACCTAAAACAGCACAGTCACGCAGAGTGGGCGGCCAAAAGGCCGCCCACTTAAGTTTATTCCGGCTTCTTCGGCATGCACGCCGAAACGGATGGAAGCCGCAGGCTTTCCTACCTGCGGAGCCAAATGGCACCCCTGAATGTATTAAAAAACTCCGAGGGCTTTGGGGGCCGTAACCCCCGGAAGCTTTAATCCGCCGCCAGCGAGATGCGCGGTGGCGGCGGTCCTCCGGCGGGCGACGCCTTCGGACGCTTGGCCTTCGGGCCTTCGAAAAGCCTTGCGCCGCAAGGCTTTCTTCTCAGGAAGCGCCGACCGCGCGGAACGCGCAGGCGATTCCTGTAAATCTCAAAGAAGTGGCGCACGCCACTTCTTTGACTTATTTTAGTCGTGCCTCAGCGCCTGAATGGGCTGGAGCTTGGCGGCCTTGTTCGCCGGGTAAAGCCCGAACGCCACGCCAATAAACACCGCAAAACCAAGCGCCAGCGCAATAACGCCAAACGACATCGTGAACGTGACCGTATCCCCAGCTACAGCGTTGACCACCCCGAGGATGAACCACGAAATGAGAAGCCCAATAACGCAGCCCATGAGGCTTAGCATGAGCGCCTCGATTAAAAACTGCATAAGGATGCTCGAACGCGCGGCGCCGATGGCCTTTCTTATGCCGATTTCACGCGTGCGCTCCGTGACCGATACGAGCATGATGTTCATAATGCCGATGCCGCCTACAAGCAGCGAGATCGCCGCGATACCGCCAAGAAGGAGTGACATTGTATTTGTAACGGTGCCGAGCGCTCCCATGATGGCCGACTGGTTGATGATCAAAAACGCGTCGGAATCGTTGCGGAACCGCTGTAGCATGAGCTCATTGAGCCTGTTTTCCGCGGCGACCATATCCTCCTCATCGGCGGAGGATACATAAAAAGTCGTTACATCTGGCTGCTTTGCCATACGGCTTGCGACCGTATACGGGATGTATGCGGTGGCCGCGCCGCCCGTCATCATCGACGACATGGAGCCCGACATAGAAGTGTCCTCCGCAAGCACGCCCACCACCGTGAAAATGCGGCTGTTGATGGTGATGGTTTCACCCAAGGCGCTTGATTCGCCGAAGAACTCTTCCGCCATGGCATAGTCGATTACCGCCACAAGGGCACTGTTTTTCACATCCGCAGTTTCAATAAAACGGCCATAGGCCACGTCTACCCCGTAAATGCGCTCGTAGGCGTTTACGGTTCCGGTTGCCTGCACGCTGAGCTTTTCGGTGCCGCGCTTTGCCGTGCCGTTTACATTGGCGACAGGCGCGATTTCCAAAAACTCCTCGTTTTGTGAAAGCGTTTCAAGATCGTTGAGAGAAATGGGGTGCCCGCGGTCGTCCTTGACGATCACGGTGAGCTGATTGGTGCCCAAGTTCTCAATCTCCGAGGTGACCTTTGCGGACGCGCCGTTGACGAGCGAGATCAAAACAACCACCGCAACCACGCCGATGATGATGCCGAGCATCGTCAGAAACGCGCGTAGCTTGTTGGAGGATATGGCCGAAAACGCCATTTTTAAGGACTGTAAGATCATACGCCCTCCTCGTACACGCGCCCGTCAAGAATGCGCACGGTACGCTTCGCCTGCCGTGCAATGTCGTTGTCGTGCGTGATGATGACGATGGTGTTCCCCTGCTCGTAAAGCGAGGCAAAAAGCTTCATGATATCGGCGCTGGTTTTTGAATCCAGATTGCCGGTGGGTTCATCCGCCAAAAGAAGCGACGGGTGGGTTGCAAGCGCGCGGGCAATGGCCACGCGCTGCTGTTGTCCGCCCGAAAGCTCGCTCGGGCGGTGCTGCGCGCGCGAGGAAAGCCCAACTTTTTCAAGCACCTCGTTAACGCGCTCCTTGCGCTCAGCGGCCGAAAGCTTTTGGTAGATGAGCGGAAGCTCCACATTTTCCTCGGCGGTCATTTTCGGAAGTAGGTTGAAGCCCTGAAAGATGAAGCCGATTTTTTGGTTTCTCACCTTGGCAAGCTGATCTTCCGAATAGCTTTCGATGCGCTGGCCGTCGAGCAGGTATTCCCCCTCGTCTGCCACGTCGAGGCAGCCGATGATGTTCATGAGGGTGGATTTCCCGCTGCCCGAAGGCCCTACCACGCTTACGAACTCGCCCGGGGCGATGCGAAGCGACGCCTTGTCGAGCGCGCGCACTTCCTCACCGCCCACGCTATAAATTTTCGATATATCGTGCATGACGATGGTATCCGTCATCCCAAACGCTCCCCAAACATTTTCATCATGTTTTCCATCATGGCGTTCCCATCCTCGTAAGAGATTGTGTCGCCTTCCTGCAACCCGCTTAAAATTTCCACGCTAATCCCATCGGAAAGGCCGGTGGTAACGGTCTTTCGCACACGGTCGCCGCCAGTCTTACCACCCGAAGGGGAAACGTAGGTGAACATGCCCTCCGCATCCTCGTCGATGGTAATGAGCGGTACCACAAGCACGTTGTCGCGCCGATCGATGGCGATCACAGCCGAGCAGTTCATGCCCGCATTGAGGCGCGCATCGGGCTCAAGGGAAAGACGCACGCGGTAGGAGGTTACGCCGTTGTACGCATCGCCCGAGCCGGCAATGCTCGTTACCGTAGCCGCAAAGGTTTCATCGGAAAGAGCGTTCACCGTAACAGTGGCCTGCTGACCGATCTTCAAAAGCGGCACGTCGAGCTCGTCGGCGTCGAACAGCACTTCAAGTTCTGAGCTGAGGCCAACGTCAAACAGCGTTACATCGCCCAAGGAGGATGTACCCGAAGCGGAAGCCGAGGCAGTCATGGATGCGGAGGCTGCGGAAGAAGCGCCGCCAAGCGTGTCGCCGTCTTTAAAGTACACCATGCGTACCACGCAGTTTTCCGTTGCGCGAACGTAAGGGTCGCCAAGGTATGCGCGCACTGTTGCTAGTGTGTTGGCGGCGGTTTTGCGCGCCTCATAAGCGTCGGAATACTCCTTGGTATAAGGGGCGTCGGTCAGGGTAATAAGCACCGTTCCCATGCGTACCCTGTCGCCCTCGTCCACTTTTATTTCATCCACGGTGCCGCTTTGTGCCACAACCGTGAGCGGGGCATTTGCAACAAGCTCCGCCTCGCCTACAAGCGTACTGTCGCGGTAGATCTTAACAGCATCGCCGTAAGACGCGTCGGCATCGTCTACGGTGACAACAGCCTTACCGCCCGTAACGGCTTCGACCTTACCATCCACCGTTTCTCCGCTTGAAAGCGTTACCTCCACCTCGGCACCCTTTTCAAGCACGTCGGCAGCTGTAAACTCGGCCATGAGCTTTCCGTCGGTGGAAAGAAGCATCAGCGCCCCGTTTTCAAGAAGCGTTTGATATACGTCGCCGCCCTGTTCGGCATAAATCTTCACCACACGGCCTTCCACAAGAGACGTCACCCTGCTTTGGGTGTTGCTTTTTTGCATGGAACCAAGCTGCATGTCCAAGGATGCAATCTCGTTCAAAAGCTCCTTCTGGCGCGTTTCGAGCGATGCCGTATCGAGAGCCGCCATCACTTCGCCCGCAAGCATGCTGTCGCCCGCTTGCACAAGCACGTCCGAAAGCTTGATCCCCGCGGGCAGCGCAACGCTCTTTGTCTGTGCAAATGCAAGCACGCCCGTCCCCGTTACGCTCGACACCACGCTCCCGCGCGAAACCTTATACGTTGAATATTGAAACAGCTCGTCGGATGCCTTTTTAACCTGCCTTGCAAGCACGACCACCGCCACAAGCACAACGGCTATGATCGCCAGCACATACGGCCATTTTTTCCTCTTTTTTCGCTTCTCCATGTTTGCCTCCAAAACTTGTATCAATTAGGTATTTTACCCCACCATGTTGAACTTAATATGACTTTTTCAAGGAATCGAAGAATCTTTTGGGGTTTTTCATCATGGCGGCCTTCTTTAGGAAGTGCGCGCGTACAAACCCGCCTCCTTTTGCGGCGAACGGGTTGCTTCCCAATCGGTGACATTATATAATGACTTAAGTCATAATATGTGATCAATCCCTTTTTTTTTGCGGCATGAATCTCGAAAGGAGTCACCATGAAAGTGAATCGCATTTTAAGCTTACTGCTTTGTACGGCGCTGATTTTCGCGTTGTTTCCCCGCGCGGCGCATGCAGCCGTAAGCGTTTCCTATTTGGACGCGGCGGGTGTGGAACAATTTGCGGAGGCGCAGGCAGTCACCTCGTCTACTACCACGCTGTCGGGTTCGGGAGCAACCAATGGCTGGTATGTGGTGCAAAGTACCGCGAACATCGTTCTCTCCTCGACCGTAGCCGTCAGCGGCAACGTGCATCTAATTTTGGAGGATGGCGGCAAGCTTACGATTACCGGCAGCACCGACCGCGCCGGCATCGCCCTTACAGACGCTTCCCTTACGATTTACGGACAGGCAAACGGTACGGGCGAGCTTCACGCCACAGGCGGAAGCGGCGGTGCGGGCATCGGCGGCGACGCAGAAACCAACAACAACAACGGCGGTGAGCTCACCGTCAACGGCGGTAGGGTTTACGCAACGGGAGTAGGCGGCGGCGCAGGCATCGGTGGCGGAAAGGGAAGAAGCACTTCTTCTGCTTCTTCAGTAGGCGGAAGCGGCGGTACGGTTACCATAAACGCGGGTACGGTTGACGCGACGGGCAGCGTTGGCGGCGCGGGTATCGGCGGCGGCGCGGGTGGAGACGGGCGAAACGGCGACCACGGCGGCAACGGCGGCACGGTAAAGGTTTACGGCGGCACACTCATCGCGCGCAGCGCAGGCGGCGGCGCAGGCATCGGCGGCGGCTTGGGCGGCAAAAGCGGAAGCTTAAGCCCAGGTACTGGCGGAAATGGCGGAAGCGGCGGCACATTTACGCTACACAATGGCATCGTTGACGCACAAGGCAGCTCAAACGCCTGGGCCAGCGGCGGCGCGGGCATCGGCGGCGGCGCGGGTGGTGTTGGATTATTGTCTGAGGGTAAGGCCGGCGCGGGCGGCGCGGGCAGCACCGTTACCATCCACAGCGGTACACTCAAAGCGCAAGGCGGTTACAATGGCGCGGGCATCGGCGGTGGCGGCGGCGGCTGCTCAGGCGGCGGCATGTACGAAGGCAACGGCGGCGCAGGCGGCACAACTACTATTTATGGCGGTACAGTCGTTGCCTACGGCAACAAAGAAGGCACAGGCATCGGCGGTGGCAGCGCTTGGGGCTCAGCAAGAGGAGGCAGTGGCGGCACCGTTACCATAGC
>JAEZGQ010000060.1 GCA_023416895.1 Bacillota bacterium
GTTCGGCGATTGTGGGACGCCCGGGGGTGATGTCCACATAGCTTTTTACAAGGTTTTGTGCCGGAATTTGGGAGTCGAGGTCCAAAAGATTCGCGTAGCGGTACAAATGATCGAAATCCTCCAAAAGCGCAAAGTCCAGCGCCTGTTTCACATAAGGGTTCGGCTCATTTTGGGCAAGCCAAGCGGTGAGATCCACTGCAACATGTTCGTACCCGATGGTGGTCTCAAGCTGCGTTTCATCGATGGGTTTGAGCCAGTTGATGTGCTTTTGCTGCTGCTGCTCGATGCGGCGAGAAAGTGCAAGCTCGCGGCGAATGTCGTTGTTTTGGCAGTTGCGGTGGAACTGGTGCTTGAACATTACCGCTTCCACCTCAATACCGTTCATGAGAATGATTCGGAGTTTCGTGTAAGGGTCAACGGTCATTTTGTTGTAGGGCGTTGGGTACATCGTCGCCCAGTCCATAATGGTGTCTTTGATCGGCATGGCTTTTTGATCAAATGGGTTCATGGAAAAGCTCCTTCCTATGATTTCAAGGTTTATTGTTTGCAGTGGTATGCTCCGCTATGCCTGATGTGGCTTTTTTCGCATAAAAAATGGAAAAGGAGCAAAGTTTAGTAACAAAACCGGGGAAAGGGCGTGTAGGGTGGATTCTGCAATTGGGAAAAGCATAAAGCGCAAGGAAGCATGGGATAAGGTAACGGGAAACGCGAAATACACCGATGATTTACCCGTGACGGGCATGCTTTGCGCGCGCCTTCTTACAAGCACCTTTGCGCATGCAACAATCAAGCACATCGATGTTTCCAAAGCGCTTGCGGTGGAAGGCGTGAAATCCATTTTAACGGGGGAGGACTGTAAGGAGCTGTTTGGGCCGTTGGTGCTTGATCGGCCCGCGCTGGCGCGAGACGTCGTGCGCTACGCAGGCGAGCCTGTGGCGCTTGTGACTGCAATAGACGAGCCTACGGCCGAGCTTGCCGCGCGGCTGATCGAGGTGGAATATGATCCGCTGCCGATTGTTTTAACTCCTTCACAGGCACTGAAAGACGGGGCGCCTTTGGTGCACGCGCAGGTGAACGGGTACAAAAAGGTTCAAACGGACATCTATCCGGAGGCGGGAACCAATGTGGCAAGCCGCTACAAAATACGCAAGGGAAATGCGCAAGCCGCGTTTTCGGGATGCGAAGCGGTCGTGCACCAGAGGTTTTCGCTGCCACCCTCTGACCATATGGCGATGGAAGTAAGAGCGGCGCGCGCAGAAATCACCGCAGACGGAGACGTTGTGATCACCACTTCTTCGCAATCCCCTTATGCCGTTCGAAAGCAGCTTGCGGGGGCGTTTTTGATCCCCGCAGGCAAAATACAGGTGAAGGTTCCTTTCGTGGGCGGCGGCTTTGGTGGAAAAGCGCCGGTGTATCTTGAAATCTTGGCGTTTTTGGCCTCCCGCAGCGTGGGGGGCAAGGCGGTGCGCCTTACGCTTCCGCGCGAGAAGGACATGGTCACGGCGCCTGTGAGATTGGGGTTAGAGGCGGATATCAAGCTCGGCGCAAACAAAGACGGCGTGCTTCAAGCCGCCGAGCTTACCTATTGGCTCGATTGTGGTGCGTATACCGACATATCCCCGTATATGGCAAAGGCCATCGCGGTGGATTGCACCGGCCCGTATCACATTGAAAACCTTAGCTGCGATTCGCTGTGCGTTTACACAAACCATACCCTTGCTACATCGTACCGCAGCTTTTCGCATGAATCGCTTACCTATTGTATTGAACGCGCAATGGATATGCTCGCAAAAAAGTGCTGTCTCGACCCGCTGGAATTTCGAGTGAAAAACGCCATTCGTCAGGGGAGCCTCACGCCCACGCAGGTCGTATGTACGAAAAGCCTTATGGGCGATTTGACCGAATGCTTGAACCAAGTAAAAACGCTGTCACAATGGGATGGCGGAAAGGCAAGTTACATCAAGCGCGACACGGTGCGTGCAAAGGGTGTTGCATGCCTATGGAAGACCGAAAATCCGGCGACCAACGCAACCTCCGGTGCCATGATCACCTTCAACCCGGACGGGAGTGTAAATCTCAACACAGGTGTTGTGGAAATGGGGTCGGGCGGGCAAACGAACCTTGCGCAGATTTTGGCGGAGAAGCTATCCATAAGCCCCGACCAGGTTCATGTGATCATGGGGGTGGATACGCGCGCCGCACCCGAACACTGGAAAACCGTCGCCAGTCTTACGGGGTACATGGCCGGTCATGCGGTTGTGCGCGCGGCGGACGATATCCTGCGTCAACTTCGAAAAAACGGAGCGGAGGCGTTCGGCTGCGAGCCGTCTGAGGTCGAGGTCATGAACGGGCGCGTGTTCTCAAGAAAAAACCCGGAAAAGTTCATCGAGTTTAAGGACATTGTGCAAGGTTACCAGTCAACGGACGGCGCGTCCCTGGGTGAACCGGTTCTCGGGCGCGGTGGCTTTATGCTCAAGGGCTTGAGCATGCTTGATCCGCAAAACGGCAAAGGGAAAACGGGCCCCGCATGGACGCTTGGCGCACAGGTCGTTGAGGTGGAGGCCGATTTGAAAACCTTCTCCTATCGCATCCTCTCGGCGTCAACGGTGATGGACGTGGGGA
>JAEZGQ010000080.1 GCA_023416895.1 Bacillota bacterium
CCGGGCGCATCCTTAAAGGATACGCGCACTGTAACTTTCCAGTCGGACGACTATTTTGAAGTGTTGAGGTTTTTCCATTTCGCGTTGTAAAAACACTCGGGAAGGCGGCAGAGCAAGCCATGAACAAGCTTTTTATCAGCGCGGACATCGAAGGTACCGCGGGAATTGCCCACTGGGACGAGGCCAATAGGAAAACGGGTGACTACGCATACTTTGCGATGCAGATGACGCGCGAGGTCAACGCCGCATGCCAGGGTGCGCTTGACGCGGGCATACGGGAGCTTCTTGTAAAAGACGGGCACGGCAGCGGGCGCAACATCAACCCAGCAAACCTACCCCGCGAAGCGCGCGTGTTCCGTGGCTGGGGCAGACATCCGTTTATGATGATGTTCGGCTTGGACAAAAGCTTTCACGGCGTGGTGTTTACCGGCTACCACAGCGCCGCGCAGGCCAACACCAACCCCCTTTCCCACACCGTGAGCACGCAGAACAACTACGTGAAAATCAACGGCGAGCTTGCGAGCGAGCTGATGATCAATTCCCTTACGGCGGCGTATATGGGCGTTCCTGTGTTTTGCGTATGCGGCGACAAGGGCCTTTGCGAGTGGATCAAAACCGTAAACCCCAACATCGCCACAGTGGCGGTTTTGGAGGGCTTCGGCAGCGGTGCGTTTGGTATGCACCCCGATCTTGCGGTGAGCAGCATCCGCGAAACGGTGGCGGAGGCCTTGAAGCAGCCGCGCGAAAGCTGCATGTTCCCGCTCCCGAAGCATTTCGAGGTGGAAATCAACTACAAGGAGCACTTCATGGCGTCGTCCAACAGCTTCTATCCGGGCGCATCCTTAAAGGATACGCGCACCGTGCTCTTCCGTTCGGACGACTATTTTGATGTACTTCGGTTTTTTCATTTCGCATTGTAAAACAAACATAGCTTTGATGAACACAAAAGCGCCGGAGAGATCCGGCGCTTTTGTGCGCATGCGGTTTTAAAAAACCTCAAACGAAGCTCTTTTGCGGGCAATGCGCTCAACGGCCTTTACGATGCAGGCCGCGGCAACATAGTACATAATGCCGATCATGGCCTCCCCAAGAAGAAGCGTTAAAAAGCGTTGCGCTTCAAAGCCCTCAAAAAGCATGTTGGCGGCTTCAATGCCCCTTGTGAGCGGCAGGAGGTTTGAAAAAAACTGCGCCGCTTCCGGAAGCTGCGACAAAGGGAAGTTCGCGCCGCAAAAAATCATTAGCACATAGCTCATCAGGTTCAAAACAAAGTGCATGCTGTCTGTTATTAAACCGAATACGGAAAGAAGCACCCCAAGCCCTGCTGCTGCAAACATCGAGGCGAACGCCGCCAAGGCAAACAGCCATAAATTGATGCGCGAAAAGTCCACACCGAAGATGAGGCTTCCGGCAAAAAAGCCGAAGAACACCATCAAAAACGCGATTGCCGACGGGAAAAACCCGTGCTGTAAGACGAGTGAAAGCTTGCTCGCAGGCGCAACAATGACGGAGCGGATGCGGCCAAAAAAGCGTTCTGCGGCAAAGGCGTTGCCGAGTCCAAAGAGGGTGGTGTTCATGCACAGCAAAAAGGAGTTGCCAACCACCCAATAGGTCAGATCTGTGCGAGAGAAGCTGTAAGACGCGAGCAGACAATAGAAAATCAGCGTAACAAGCGGATAGCCCGCCTTAAACAGCACAAATTCCTCGAAGGAAAAAGCCGCGTTTTGCCCCTTTAAAAACAACCATGCCTGTGAAAAGAAACGGCGCATATCACATCACCTCCAGCGTTGCCTTGATGCGCACTTGGTTGTCGATCGTGCGGGCAAGAAGCGCACCGGCGAGCGTGTATGCGGCTGTCATGGCCGCAAGAATGCCGAGCGTTGTCCAGTAGGCTGCCGGGTCCGTTACGCCGCCAACGCTCATGCGGATCAGTTTGACCGCCCATGTGGGGGAAAGCGCAAAGCTTAGCGGCTGTATCCAGCGGGGAAGAACCTCGAGCGGAAATGCGAACCCGCAAAGGAGAATCACGGGGATTTCGATGCAGTTCATGTAAAGCTGCGTTTTTCGCGACAGGGTGAGAAGGTAGGCGATGATGGAGGAAATGGAGACGAAGCAAAGGATCGCCGCAAAAAGCGAAAGCAAAAGGAACCCCGGGCTTTGTACCTCGGGCCATATTCCATAGAGCAAAAGCGCCGTCAAAAAGGAGAGAACAAGCGTTATAAGCGACAGCAGCGTGTTGCCCACGATTTTTCCTAAGATGATGGAGGAAAAGCGCGCGGGCGTTGAAAAAATAAGCGGAAGCGTTCCGCTGAAGCGCTCGCGGTTGATGTCACCTGCCGAAGAAAAGCATATGCAGCTCCAAAGCCCCATCAGCCCTGCACCGAGGATGACATAGGTCGTAAAGTTCTCCTGCCCTGCGCTTTGAAACATTTCGTACATCAAAACCGTGTTTACAATGGGGTTGGCGAGCAGGCAAAAGCGGAACATCGGGCGCGCAAATGAGTTTTTCATTTGCAGGCACAGTGTGCTCCATAAAACGTTGAAATGCTTCATTGTGCGCCCTCCACAAGCTTTATGTAGGCATCCTCCAAGCTCGGCTCCTTGCCGGAAAGCGCGCTTACGCGGCAGCCGCGAAGCGCAAAAATAACCTCGCCCGTAATGTCCGCATCGGAAAGATGGGTAAGTACGACGCGCATTTCCCCGTTTTCGTCCTGCGCTTTTACCGAGGTTACGCCCGCAATCGCCTCAAGCTGACGAAGCTGTTTTGCTGATGCGTGGTCAACCTTCAACTCTAAAATGCCAATGCCCTGCACGCCCTTTTTCAGTTCATCAGGCGTCCCCATGGCGACAAGCTTTCCTTTGTTGATGATGGCGATTTTGTCGCAAAGTTCCTCCGCTTCCGGCATGTAGTGCGTGGTGAGGAGCACCGTTTTTCCCTGCTCCTTTAGCCGGCGGATGATCTCCCGAAGGGCGCGTGCGCCAAGCGGGTCAAGCCCTACAGTCGGCTCATCCATGAACAGGATTTCGGGGTCATTGATGAGGCCGCGCGCAATCTGCAAACGCTGGATCATGCCCTTGGAATAGGTTTCGGCAAGCGCATCCGCCCGTTCCGAAAGGCCGACAAGCTCCAAAATTTCCCCGATGCGCTTTTTGCTTTCAATGGGGTTGAGGTAATAGAGATTGGCGAAATACTTTAGGTTGTCGCGCGCCGAAAGGCGGCGGTAAACGCCCATTTCTCCGCCAAAAATAAAATTGATACGCTTGCGAATGTGCTTTTCTTCACCGAAGGTATCGTACCCCAAAACCTTGCAAGTGCCGGAAGTAGGGGCGAGAAGGGTGATGAGCATTTTGATGGTGGTGGTTTTTCCTGCCCCGTTTTGTCCAAGAAGCCCGAAAATTTCGCCGCGCTCCACCGCAAATGAAATACCGTCGACCGCCTTGACGGTTTCTTTTTTGCCGCGAAACCAACCCTTTGTACCCCTGTATTCCCGCTTTAGGTCTTTTACCTCAATCACAGCCGACATACCGCATTCCCCCCAATAATAAATTCGATAATAATTAAATTTGATAATAATAGAATTACGTGTTTTTGTCAACCTAAGTTTGCGCAACAAAAAACCCCGCCGATGCGGGGTATGGTTTTCTATGCTTATTGTCCGAGCGTTTTTGAGAGGCGTTCGATCAGCTCTTTCATGCCGTGTTTGCTGACGCTAAAATACTTTGCGTTTTTTACGGGCTCCTCTAAAACAAGTCCCGCGCCTTTGAGCTGCTCCATGTGGTGCGTTACGGTGGAGGGAGAAAGGTTGAGCGCCTGCGCAATGTCCATGCCGCGCAAAGAACCTTTTTCCCCAAGAAGGGTTATGATGTTGAGCCGCGTCTGCTCGGCAACGGCCTTGAGCTTTTTTACAGTCTCTGCGTCGTTTTGCTTCACCTGGCGAAGCGTTAGGAACAAAAGCTGATCGTCTGCAAAAAAGCGAATCGCGCGATAGGGCATGAAAAGGCTTGCGGAAAAGAAAAAGCGCGCATACGGCCCCCT
>JAEZGQ010000083.1 GCA_023416895.1 Bacillota bacterium
TACGCTGCGTTTCCTGCAACCGCGTGGTCATGCTCGACCGCGGGGATTTTCTCAAGCGCGCCAAAAAGAATCTTTCCGAAGGAGCACGAGAGCTTGAAGAAACCTAGTTTATCGCGCCGCGAGCGCACGCGCTTTCTCGAGGCGGCCGAACAGCTCCACAAAAACGACGAGGGCTACAAAAAGGCAGAAAACATCAGCTTTTTTATTTATGTGATGCTGGTGGTTGTGTTTGCGCTTTCTCTGCGCCTTTTTATTTTTGAACCCATTCGCGTGGATGGCAGCTCCATGATAAACACGCTTCTTGACGGGGAGCAGATGTTTGTGGAAAAAGTGAATTACTGGTTTAACCCGCCCAAACGCGGCGAAATCGTAATCGTATTTTACCCTGACCATACCGTATCCTGCGTGAAGCGCGTGATCGGCTTGCCCGGTGAAACCGTAGCGGTCAAGGACGGCGCTGTTTATGTCAACGGCGAGGCGCTCGACGAAAGCGCCTACTGGAACGATTACATCTATGGCGATATGGCACCCTTTACCGTGCCCGAAAAATCTATTTTCGTCATGGGCGATAACCGAAACGATAGCCTCGACAGCCGCGATCTTTTGGGCGTTGGCCCCATTCCCTACTACCGCATCGTCGGCAGGGCCATCGCCGTTGTTTGGCCGTTTTCGGCCTATAGAGTGCTGTGAGCGGCCCGCGGGTAACGCGCAACAGCCGCGAATACCGGCGGCTTCGCGTTTATACATGGCTTTATTCCATAAGCGCAGCAATCGTTTTTTGCGTGCTGTTTTTTACGCTTGTTTACAACGGCCTTCGCGTGAGCGATGCAAGCATGGCGCCCTTCATCAGGCAGGGCGATGTGCTTCTTTTAAGCCGCCTTTCCCAAATTTTCTATACGCCCTCGCGCGGCGATGTGTTTGCCTTCCGCGACAGCGACGGTGAAATTTACCTTGGGCGCGTGCTCGCACTCCCGGGTGAGCGCGTTGCATCAACCGGCGGCCAAATTTACATCAACGGTGTATTGCTCGACGAAAGCGCGTATGCCCCCGGCCAATGCGCGGATATGGAAGAACTTACGCTTGATGCGGGCGTTTACTTTTTGCTGCCCGATCTTAGGCCGCTTTCCACCTTCGACCCGGCTCCTTTTCAGGTGTCCTACAATCGCCTTGTCGGCCGCGCGGCGTTTCGCGTAGCGCCTTTTTCCGGCATGTCCATTTTTTTAAAAAATCCGTAGGCTTTTGAGGCGCCGCCCATTCAAGCGGCCTTTTTCTTTGTTAACCACATAAAAGTCCGCGCAAAAAGTTCATACTTTTCCTGTTGAAATACATACCCGTTTGCTGTATTGTAAACGGTATTAACAAACAGACGGAGCAGTTATGGAACTCGAAGAAATCCGCAGAAATTTGGCCGTTTCTTTTTCCGAATTGCACGATTTGGACGCTGTGGTGCACCTCAATGAGTCGTTCCAGGGCGAAAACCGCATTTTGCTGTGCCTCCAAAACGTGAAGGATCCCATAACGCCTTCTGAGCTGAGCGAGCTTTTGCATGTTTCGCGCGCGCGCATCACAATGGCTTTGGCAAGCCTTCGCAAGAAAGGATTTGTGCGCATGGATGTGTGTAATGCCGACCGGCGGCGTATGCATGTGGCGCTCACCGAAAGCGGGCGCCGTCAAGCTGAGGAAAAGAACGCCGAGGTTGCCGCAAGCTTCGACGCGCTCATCGGCGGACTTGGCGAGCGCGACGCGCTCGAGGCCATCCGTCTGCTTCGCTTGAGCGCAAAGGCGCTTTCCGCAAACGCGTCTGCGCCGCTTGAAGCGTCCGTTTCCAAGCTTATTCTTTAGAAAAGGTGGTAGTTCCGTGGGCACGGTGCTTGAATTTGAAAATAAATGGTTTCCGCTCGACAATGCCGCAAAGCTGTACCCAGCGATTTTAAACCCCAAGCACAGCTGTGTGTTTCGCCTGAGCATAAACATGACACAAAAGGTGAACCGCGCCTTTTTGCAGCAGGCCGTCGAGGATTTGAAACCGCGTTTCCCCACCATGTATGTGCGGTTAAGGCGCGGCATTTTTTGGAATTATTACGAGTACAACGAGCGTATGCCCAAGGTGCGCGAGGAATCTCCTTACATGAACGCGCACATCGATACGCATACAAACAATGGCTATCATTTTACGGTTTTCTACTACAACAACCGCATCACGCTTGAAACGTTTCACAGCCTTTGCGACGGCACAGGCGCGCTTGCCTTCATCAAGGCCATCGCCTATCGTTACCTTGAGCTCTTGGGCAACGACCTTTCACCCGACGGCCTCGTGCTTACGGTGCACGAAAAGCCCTCTCCCGCGGAAATGGAAGACAGCTTTTTGAAATACTTTACGGGCACCCCCACCGATCGCGGCGAGGTGAAGCGTGCCTACCGTCTGCGCGGTACACGCATTTCCGCCATGGGCGGCTACGGCGCTATCAACGGCAAGGCCGATGTAAGCTCTGTGCTTGCGGCCGCAAAGAAGCACGGTGCGTCGCTTACGCAATACCTTGCGGCGGCGCTTGCCTACGCCGTTTATGTGAGCGACCCGGCAACACGGCACTCTAAGCGACCCATCAACGTATGCGTTCCGGTAAATATGCGCCGCTACCACGGCTCTCAAACGCTTCGCAATTTTTCGTTGTTTTTCCACACGAGCATCCCCTGCAAAAACCTCGAGCTTACCTTTGAGGACATTCTTTCGCTCGTCAAAGGCCAGTTTGCATTTGAAATTAAAAAAGAAAAGCTTCAGGGTTACCTCAATGCCAATGTCGCGGCGGAAAAGAACATCGCGCTTCGGCTGTGCCCGCTCCCCCTCAAAATTCTCGCACTTCGCATGACCAACTACATGCTCGGCTCGCTTCTTTCCACCGTAACGCTCTCCAACCTCGGCGACGTACAGCTGCCTGAAAGCATGCAGCCTCATGTACGCGATTTTGACTTTAACCTTTCCGTTGGCGACCAGCTTACCCACGGCGTTGGCGTGGCCACCTGCAATGGCAGGCTCACCATCAGTAGCCTTCGCGGCATTTACGAAACGGAGTTTGAGCGCTGCTTGTTTTCGTTTCTTGCAAGCGAGGGCATAACGCTCGAGATCCAAAGCAACTTAAGGGAAGAGTACGATTTTTGATATGGAACAGATCACCAAGATGCAATACTGTGAAGCCTGCAAGGTTTCCATCTCCACCAAAACAGAAAAGTGTCCGCTGTGCCACGCGCCTCTGCCGCCGTGCGAGGATGCCGCGCTCGAGCAGACTTACCCCGACTTTTCTCCGTTCAAGCGCCGAAACCGGCTTTTGACGCTCTTGTATAGCGCAGTGTGCCTGACGGCCATTTTCGTGTGTGTGCTTGTAAACCTTCTTACATGGAACAATCACCTTTGGAGCGCGCTTGTAACAGCGCCTGTGCTTTACGTTTGGCTTTGCGGGCTTATCACCTTCCGTAAGCGTGCGCACCTTGGGCTAAAGCTCATGTCACACGCGATCGGCATCGTTTTGGTGCTCGTGGTCATCAACTCCTTCACCGACAGTCAAAAGGTCGTGAGCCATGTGAGCTGGGCGGTTTCCTATACGATGCCGTTCACCTTTGTCGGCTTCATCTTGCTCATCAACGTACTCATGGCACACAAGCGCCATACCTTAAGGGATTATGTGCTTTATCAAATCTCCTTGTGCGTGATCGGTTTCATCCCGCTTCTTCTCGTTCTTCTTGGCGTGGCGCAGCCGGTTTACCCGAGCATCATTGCGGCGGCCTGTTCGGCGCTCACCATCGGCGCGCTTTTCCTGTTCGGCCGCAAAAAAGTGGTTGCGGAGCTCAACAGGAAGTTCCACATTTAAAAAAGAGGACATTATGATCGAACGTGCGACCCCGAAAAACGTGCATCTTGCGCTTTTTGAAAGCGAGCCGTTCGACGTCGTCGGACGGCTTGTTCCTAATTTTGAAAACGGCGTTTGGAGTTTTACCGAACAGCTTCTTGCCACACCCTTTCAAAAGGCCTATGAGGATGATTTTTCGCTTTCTGATTACCTCGACTTCCTCTCCCGCCCAAGGCGCGCGGTGCTTTTGTTTTTGGACGCGGAGGGCGTATGCCTTGGCCGGGCCCGGGTACGCGCGAACTGGAACAAGTACGCCTTTCTTGAGGACATCGCCGTGCGTGCCTTTGCGCGCAAAAAGGGCGTTGGCACCGCGCTTTTTCAAGCGGTATGCGCCTGGGCGAAGGAGGGGGGGCTTTGTGGGGTAGCGCTTGAAACGCAGGATGTGAATCTTTTGGCCTGCCGCTTCTATCAAAAAATGGGCATGGCGCTCGGCTGCGCCGACACCTTCCTTTACGCCAACTTCCCGAAAACCAAAAGTGAGCTTGCGCTGTTTTGGTATTTGCGGTTTTAGGCAAAGAAGCCTGTAATGAAAAAGCCGGGATTGTCAAGGGGCCGCAGCTCCTTGACTTTCATTCCGGCTTTGACGACATGTGCGTCAAAACGGATGAAAGCCGTAGGCTTTCGTACTTCGCACGCTTTGCCGCCCGGAAATGCAAAGTATTTCAGGCAAAGCGTGTAACCTCAAAAAAGTGGCGGTAGGCACTTTTTTGAAAAAACCGGCGCGGAATGATCCGCGCCGGTTTTGATTTTACCGTATGGTTTTCTTGGCATTCTTCAGCCAATCAACTTTTTACCGAATTTTTCAAGCCCGAAAAGGAGCGGCATGCCCAGCACATAGCAGGAAAGCGCTTGCCCCGCGCCCACATAAAGCGCGCTTACCTCCCAAGGCACGCCTACGTTATACACATAGGTGAGAAGATACCCAACGATCACCGCGTTAAAAAACACCGCGGGAAACGGTGCGAGCCACTTCGACCAGCCGAATTTTCGCATGCCATAGGTGGCGGCGGCGCTCAACAGCGTAGCAAGGCTGCCAAACACCACATCGGGCAGGGCGCTGCCCATGATGAGGTTTGCAACAAAGCAGCCGATGAAAAGCCCCGGTACCGCCGCAGGTGTAAAAAACGGAAGTACGCAAAGCGCCTCCGACACACGCATTTGCATGAGGCCGGAGCTTATGGGCTGTACGGCGAGCGTAAGCAAAACGTAGAGCGCCCCGATGAGGGCGCCCCGGACGATGGCCTTAACGCTCATCGAAGTTTACGCGTTCTGTGTCGCGAGATACTGGTTAATTTTGCCCTCGAGGCCATCGGCGTCGATGCCGTGTACGGCGCACGCCTGCTCAAGATCCTCACCGCTGGCCATGATGCAGCCCAGGCAATGCATGCCCGAAGCCATAAGAATATCCGCAATGCCGGTATCGACCCGTAAAATTTCGGCAATGGTCATGCTCTTGTTGATTTGCATGGTATATAACTCCTTTTCCTTATGGTTGTATTCTTAGTGTAACACAATTTCCTTCAAGTTATAAAGTGTCTTTTTTGCGCAGGCGTTTTTAGCTTTTCGCCTCAAATTTGTAGCCGCATTTGGTGCAGGTAACCCGAAGCTTGCCCTTGCCGCGCGGCACCCTCAACTTTTGCGCGCAATGCGGGCAAACGAGGTATTTGAACTTTTTCCGTTCGCGAGAAAACGAACGGACATTGCCGACATTTTGATGAAAAGTGCTTTTCCACCACTGCTTAACGCTGCTTTCAAAGCGCATATAGCCCGCAAGTTCCTGCTGGCGCGCGTAGAAGTTGCGTGAAAACATACGCCACAGTGCCGCAAGCAAAAGCGCCCACGAAAGCACGCTGAACACCGTTGGAACCACGTTTACCCCCAGCACCGTAAAAAGAAGCGACAACACACTCGCGGCGATCGCCACGATAAAGAGGGTTCTATTCAGCCTGTCGTTTCCGTATCTGCCTTGAAACATAAAACATCCCTTGCTTTATTTGATAAGTAACACGCCCGAAAGGGGCGGCAGCACAAGCCTTAATACTCCGTTTTCAGCGCGCGCTGTTTTTCCACTGAGCGCGTCGCGGTAGGATTGCGCGATGTAAAGCGACTGCGCATCCGGACCTTCAAGAAAGCTCTCTGCGCTCAGCTCGACCTCTACGGAATTTTCAGCACGGTTGACAATGGCAAGCGCGCTCTCCTGGGGCGTGCACCGAAGCACCGCAAACGCATCCTCACCCACGGCGGAAAATCCGCACAAGCCGTTTTTGAGCGCCGCGCAACTCGTTTTTGCTTTTGTAAGTGCTTTGTAGCGGCCCAAAAGCTCCGCGTCCTCGCGGCCCCACGGATAGGTGGCGCGACAGTACGGATCTGCCATGCCCTGCAAGCCCGCCTCGTCACCATAGTATATGCAGGCGACGCCCGGAACCGCCATTTGCAGCATCGCCGCAAGCACAAGCCGCGCCCGCCCGTGGGCAAGCTGATCGGCATTGGGCTTATAGCGGCCCTGCTCTTCCATGGTAAGCGCATCGCGGTGCGGCGCCCCCGAAAGCTCGGTAAGCGCGCGCACGGTATCGTGGCTTCCTAAAAGGTTAAGCTGCGCGTCGTAAAAAGGCTTGGGGTAGTTTTCCCGTATGCCCCACAGCCGCGAGGCAAGCCCCTTCGCGTCCGCACGGTAAAGAAGAAAATCGAACACCGCGTTTTTGAACGGGTAGCCCATTGCGCTGTCAAGCTCATGCCCGTCCACATACTTGCGCCGCACGCCGAAGCCTTCCTTGTTGGAGGCGTCGTCCCACACCTCGCCCAAAAGCACGCCCTGCGGATCGAGGCCTTTTAACTCCCTGCGCAAGTAGGCGATAAACTCGTCCGGCAGTTCATCGGCAACATCGAGCCTCCAAGAGGTAATGCCGCATGCCGCCCAGTGAAAAAGCACCTCACGGATGTACGCCATGTAGCCCGGGTCCAGCTCGTTTACCTCCGGAAGGGTTTTGAAACCCCACCAGTAACAATACTCACCCTTTCCCTGCGGGTCGTACCAATGTCTATACGGTGAACCGGGATTGGAGCAGGCGCCGTTTCCGTAAACGCCGCGCCGGTCGAAATACACGCTGTCGTCGCCGGTGTGCGAAAACACGCCGTCGAGCATGAGCCGAATGCCGAACGCCCGTGCCTTTGCACTCAGCCTTTTTAAATCGCTCTCGTCGCCCAGAATGGGGTCGATCTTTAAATAATCCGAGGTGTTGTAGCGGTGGTTGGAGGGTGACTCAAAAATGGGGTTGAGATAGATACACGTTACGCCCAATTCCTTCAGGTATGGGAGTTTTTCTTCAATGCCCTTGAGGTCGCCGCCATAAAAGTCGCACGGCTCATAAAGCTGTGCGCCATCGAGCGGCGCGCTCAAAACCGGATCGCGCCAGTTTTCGTGCACGTATACCTTGCGGCCCATGGCGGTGTGCGCGCTAACGCGCTCAAGCCCGCCGCGGCTACCTGCCGCACGAGCAAACCGATCGGGAAAGATTTGGTACGCAAGCGATCCACAAAACCATTCGGGCGTTTGAAACGCGCCGTCGTACACAGTGATTTGATAAGAGGGCGGCGGGTAATCGTAAATTGCGCCCTCTCCGCCGCGCCCCCCGTAGTATCTTACCCCATCCTTATGCGAGAGGATGAAGTAATACCATACAAGGCCGGTGCGCGGTATTTGAAAAGCAAACCGGACTGCCGTGCCTTCGCGCACACCTTCTACAAGCTTTTCCGCATTTTCCACCCAAAGCCTAAGCGTAACGTGAAAGCTTTCGTCCGGTACATCGATCGTAAGCTGAATGGTTTCATCCGCCGCCGCAGCGCCAAATGGCTTGCGGTAGCGTAAAAAACGCGAATTGTGGCAGATTCCCTTAAAATCCATGCTCCCATTTTAGCACAAAAGAACGCCTCGGCAATGCGTTTGTCGAGAATGTCACAGGAAGTTGAAAATTCCCTGCAAATGCGGCTTTTGCGCCATTTCCTGTTCTTAAAATCCGAAGCGTGCCCGAGCGATCAGCAAGGCTTCGCCTCTATAGGCAGTTTGCCGAAAATGCCCGCCATTTATTTTGTAAGCCGCTCGACGGCCTCCTCACGGGTGCTCACAAAAAAGATGCGGTTTCCTTTGTTGCTTTCCATCACGAACGCGCGAAGCGGCTCGCTTCTTTTTAACAGCGCATCAAAGTCCCCATAGAAAGCCGCTTTTACGCCGTAGTTGATAAACTTTTGAAGAATTTCACCCGCAAGGCCGGTGGATAGGCGGAAAAAATCCGGATGTACGCTTTCCTTCTCAAACGCGATCAGGTTTGTGTCGGCCACGTAGGAGGCGGTGGCGAGCAAATCAAGCGCGCTTTGCACATCCGTAAGAAGCGGCGCTCCGCCTTGCGCGAGCGCCACCTTTAAGCCGTTGTTTTCGATGATTGAAAACTCCATAAGGTTATAAAATCCTCACTTTGGATTCAGATTGTTTTGAGAAACGAAGCCGTTAAGATTGTTCAGATTGGCGCGTTATGCTTACATAAAGCTTCTGGTAGCGCTTGGCGGAAGCCCCCCACGAGAAGTTTCTGCGCATGGCGCGCTGCATCATGCGCTCCCATGCGGGGCGATCCTCCTCGTAAAGCTTCACGGCGCGTTCGAGCGTAAACAGCATTTCATGCGCGTTATAGTTGGCGAAGCTGAAGCCGGTACCCTCGTCGGTATACTTATTGTAAGGTTTTACGGTATCCACGAGCCCGCCCGTTTCCCTTACGATGGGCAAGGCACCGTAGCGCATGGCGATGAGCTGTGAGAGCCCGCACGGCTCAAACTGTGAGGGCATCAAAAACATATCCGCACCCGCATAGATGCGCCTTGAAAGCGCCTCGTTGAGCTCGTAGCGCGCGCTGATCCTACCGGGGTAGCGCCAAGCTGCCCACGAAAACAACTGCTCGTAGCGCGGTTCGCCGCGCCCGAGCACGCAGAACTGTATGTTCTGGCGCATCATGTCCACAAGTACGCGCTCAATCAAATCCACGCCCTTTTGGCCCGTGAGCCGCGCCACAATGGCCACCACCGGCACACCGAGATCCACGTCAAGCTCCATTTCACGTTGGAGTGCAGCCTTGCAAAGCGCCTTGCCACTCAAATCCTTATGGCTGTACCGCGCGGCAAGCGCGCTGTCGCGCTCCGGGTCGTACTCCTTTTTGTCGATGCCGTTTAAAATACCCGAAATGCTGTCGCTCCTTGAACGCAAAAGCCCCTCGAGCCCGCAGCCGTACGCCTCAGACTGTATTTCGGCGGCATAGGTGGGGCTTACGGTTGTGATTGCATCGGCATATACAAGCCCCGCTTTTAAATAGCTGATGCTCCCGTGGTACTCAAGCTTGTCGGATGTGAAGTTTTCATAGCCGAGGTTCAACATCTCCTCCACAAAATCCCAAGAAAAATTGCCCTGATAGCAAAGGTTGTGGATGGTGAACGCCGTTTTGACACCGCGGTAATCCGGCAGCATCATGTACTTGAGCTTCAAAAGCGCAGGGCAAAGGCCTGTTTGCCAGTCGTTGCAATGCAAAACGTCCGGGAAAAAGTCGATGTGCGGCATCGCCTCCACCACGGCCTTGGAGAAAAACGCGAAGCGCTCCGCCTCGTCGTTGGTAAAGCTGTCGTACACATACGAGCGCCCGAAATAATACTCGTTGTCCACAAAATAAAAACGCACACCCTTGTAGACGAGCGTTTCAATGCCACAGTACTGGTTGCGCCAGCCAAGCGGCACCAAAAAGTCGCATACGTGGGTGAGCGCATTTTTGTACTCGCCCGCCATGGAGGCATATTTGGGCAGGATTACGCGAACATCGTTGCCAAGCTTAAGAAGGTCCTGCGGCAGCGCACCCACCACATCGGCAAGCCCGCCCGTTTTCACAAACGGAACGCATTCCGACGCCGCAAACAAAATTTTCATACGGTACTACCCTTTCTGATGATCACGGGGAAGCTGTCGTAGCCCGCAAGCCGCCTTCCCTTCCGCACGGTAACACTCTTATCGAGCACCACATGGTCGAGCTCGCAGCCCTCCTGTATTTCACAGCCCTGCATGATGATGCAGTTGGTAAGCCTTGCGCCCTGCCCCACCTGTACGCCGCGAAACAGCACGCAGTTTTCCACTTCGCCCTCAATGATGCAGCCATCCGCCACAAGGGAGTTTCTAACCTTAGCACCCGCGCCGTATACGGCCGGCACCTCGTCTTTGATCTTGGTGTAAATGGGATGATCGCTGTTGAAAAGGTCGTCGCGTACATCCTGGCGCAGCACTTCCATATTGTGCGCGAAATACGCACCCAAGGAGTTCATGCGCGCCACGCGCCCGCCGTATACCCATCCGTAAATTTTGAGCGTGTTAATCTTCTTCACGAGAACGTCACGAATGAAATCGGTGTTCGCGTGCGCCGCGGCCTCCTCCACAAGGTACTCAAGGAGGGTTTTTTCCATAAGGTACACATCGCAGCCGCAATGCTCGCTCTTGGGACGGAAGGGGTTGATTTCAAGATCCGTCACGCGGCCGGAAGGGTCCATGGTGAGGCGCAGGTCCTCATAGCCTTCTGCTTCGGCCGTTTCGCCGCCGCGGTTGCACATGATGGTGATATCCGCCCCCGTGTCGATGTGGGTGCGAATCATTTCGGTGAAGGTGGTGTTAAAAACGGTATGGCTTCCGGAGAGGATCACAAAGCGCTGCGTGCTCCTTCTGATGTAGCCCATTACCGAGCGTAGCGCATCCGCCGTACCGCGGTAAATGCCCGTATTTTCGCGCGTCACATACGGCGGCAAAATGAAAAGCCCGTCGCGCTTGCGGTTAAGGTCCCATTCCTTGCCGGGGCCGAGGTGATCCATGAGGGAGTGGTAGTTTTTCTGCGCGATCACACCCACGTTGGTGACGCCGGAATTCACAAGATTGCTGAGCACAAAGTCGATGCAACGGTAGCGGCCCGCAAACGGAACCGCCGCGATGGAGCGCGAATAGGTAAGCTCCCTTAACAGCATATTCGATTCGCCGGTGTAAATAAGACCAAAAGCGTTGTTCAGCATTTGGGGCCTTCCTTTCCGGCATCCGCGTTCACGATCATGCCTACGGGGATGCGGCTTTGCGCTTTGAGCTCCGTATCGCTTGCGATGAGGGTGATGTCGCCCGTAAGGGAGGTGTCGTAGTTCCCGTCGGACGGAAGCTTTTGCGCGCCGATGAAGGATTTTTCGCCGATTAAGGCGTTTTCGCCGATGATCGCCTTAAAGATAAGCGCGTCCTTTTTCACAACCGAGCCCGGCATAATCACCGAATCCGCAATGGTTGCTCCCTCCTCCACCGTAACGCCAGCAAACAGCACGCTGCGCGTCACACTGCCCTGCACCACGCAGCCCTCGGTGATCATGGAGTTTTTGATGTTGGCGGAGGGGCTTACGTACTGCGGCGGCATGATGGGGCTTTTGGAATAAATGCGCCAGTCCTTGTCGTGCAGATCGAGCTTGGGCGGAGCCTCAAGAAGATCCATGTTGGCCTCCCAAAGGCTCTGTACGGTACCGACATCCTTCCAGTAGCCGGAAAAATCATAAGCCTGCATCTTTTTGCCTGCGGCAATCATCTTGGGGATGATATTTTTGCCAAAGTCGTTGTCGGAAGCGGGGTCGCGTTCGTCCTCGCACAAAAAGCGCTTCAAAACAGGCCAGTTGAAGATGTAAATCCCCATGGAAGCCTTATCGCTCTTTGGATTCTTGGGCTTTTCCTCAAACTCGACGATGCGATTCGTTTCGTCGGTGTTCATGATGCCGAAGCGGTGCGCCTCCTCCATGGGTACGCGAAGCACTGCGATGGTGGCGTCCGCCTCTTTTTCGGTGTGGCAGCGTAGCATGAGCGCATAATCCATTTTGTAGATATGGTCGCCCGAGATGATGAGCACATACTCCGGGTCGTACCGCTCAATGAACGCCATGTTTTGGTAAATGGCGTTTGCGGTGCCCGAATACCACTCCCCGCGGCTCCCCGAAACATACGGTGGCAGCACATATACGCCGCCGGTGCTGCGGTCGAGATCCCATGCCTGGCCGGTGCCCAAATAAGCGTTGAGTTCAAGCGGCTCGTACTGGGTCAGCACACCCACGGTATCGATGTCGGAATTGACGCAGTTGGAAAGCGGAAAATCGATGATGCGGTACTTGCCCCCAAACGGTACTGCGGGCTTTGCCATGCGGTTGGTAAGCACGCTCAAACGGCTTCCCTGCCCGCCCGCGAGCAACATTGCCACAATGCGCTTTTTCATGAAATACGCCCTCCGTGTTCATGAGTGACTCTGTAAAAAACCGCCTCGTACGGCGAAAGCATAATGTCGATGAAATGGTTGCCGTCCTGATCGCGTGCAGTCTTGAGGTTTTTGATTTCGCGAAGGTCAACGTTGGACATCACCTGCGTGAGCGTAGAGCCTTCCGGCAGATACACGCGGTAGTGCTCATGCTTCACCGGCGTGAAGTTGAACACACACATCAGCTCGCCCCCACGCCCATCTATGCGCAAAAACGCGATGATGCTGTGAAGCGCGTCGTTCACCGAGAGCCACATAAAGCCTTCCCACGACTCGTCGAGCGAGTAAAGCTCAGGCGTACGCCTGTAAAAGCGGTTCAACTCGCGGGTGAAAAGCTGCATGTCCGAATGGCTGTCGTAATCAAGTAAAAACCAGTCGAGCGATTTTCGAAAGTTCCATTCGATGAACTGCCCGAACTCGCCGCCCATGAACAAAAGCTTTTTTCCCGGAATTGCAAATTGGTACATGTAAAGAAGCCGTAGCTGGCGGAACTTTTCATCGTAATTGCCGGGCATGCGTCCAATGAGCGAGCGCTTTCCGTGCACCACCTCGTCGTGCGAAAGGGGCAGCAAATGGCTTTCGTTGAACGCGTACACCATGGGGAAGGTCAAAAGATCGTGATGATAGCGCCGGTATGCGCTATCGAGATCCATATAGCTTAAGGTGTCGTTCATCCAGCCCATGTTCCACTTGAAGTCAAACCCAAGCCCGCCGTCCTCCGGCGTGCGGGTAACGTAGGGAAACGCCGTGCTTTCCTCCGCGATCAAAAGCGCGTCGCGCTCCTCCCGCTTTACCACATGGGAGAGTTGCTGCAAAAACGCGATCGCGTCGAGGTTTTCGCGCCCGCCGTAGATGTTTGGCACCCACTGGCCACTGCTTTTGCCGTAGTCGAGGTAAAGCATGCAGCTCACCGCGTCCACACGCAGTGCGTCGATGTGGAACTCCTTCAAAAAGAACACGGCGTTCGAGGTGAGAAAGCTTCTTACCTCGCTCCTGCTATAATCGAAAAGAAGTGTGCCCCATTGCGGCTGCTCGCTGCGCCGCGGGTCGGGGTGCTCGAAAATGGGCGTACCGTCGAAACACCGAAGGCCATGCTCGTCGCGCGGGAAATGCGCCGGTACCCAGTCGAGGATTACGCCGAGGCCGGCGCGGTGACACTCATCCACAAAATGCATAAATTGCTGCGGTGTACCGTAGCGCGAGGTAACGGAATAGTACCCCGTGATCTGGTAACCCCAGCTGTCGTCCAATGGATATTCGTTTACGGGCATGATCTCGATGTGGGTGTAGCCCATGTCGGCCGCATAGCGAACAAGCTGCACGCTCAACTCGTCGAAGTTGAGCCCTGCTTGGAACGACCCGAGGTGCACCTCGTAAACGCTCATGGGTTCCGCGTGCATATCTCGCCCTTGGCGCATCTTCATGTAGCGCGTATCGTTCCATTCATAGCCGCCGATGTCCCACACAATGGAGGCGGTGTTCGGCCGTTTCTGGCTGTAGAAGGCGAACGGATCCGCCTTGTAGATAAGCCGCCCGTCGGCGGTCAAAATGGCATATTTGTACATATCGCCGATGTTGGCGATGCCGATGTGCGTTTCCCACACGCCCGTAGTACCGCAGGGCTGCATTACATCCGCATATTCATTCCATCCGTTGAAGCTGCCTACGACGCTTACACGCTGCGCATTGGGCGCCCAAACGGCAAAGCGAAACGTTTCGTAACCGTCGAGAATGACCCTGTGGCAGCCGAGGCTGCGGTACGAATAGCAGTTTTCTCCTTTGTTGAACAGGTAAAGCTCCGTTTGATCCAAATATGCACCCAAAGCAACAGCACCTCAAAGCAAAAACTTTTTCGTGTCGAACGCGCCCATCACCGTGCATGCGGCAAAAAGCGGTTCCTGCAAGCGGGCGTATGGCAGCGGCCGTTTACGCGGTATACGCTCTTTTGTATGTGACCGCCCAGCTTCGTTGCGGCTTGTTACCGAAGCGAACCTTTTGGGTGCCAATGGAAAAAATGCCCCCAAATGCCGTTTAGGCAGGTTTTTTGCATACGGACAGCTAATTATATTCTATCATCATTCGCGCAATTTATGGTAGTGAAAATTAGCCACATTGAGATTTTTGAAAAAAAATAGTATGCTCTTTGTTGTACGCGCACATGCTTCTTGGCAAAACGCGACCAAAACCATTTACGAAAGGCGGCACGAGCGATGAACCGGCTGATCCTCACAAGCAGCAACGATCCGTGGCACAACCTCGCGCTTGAAGAATACCTGTTCGACACGCACAAAGAGGGTTTTCTTCTTTACCTTTGGCAAAACCAGAACACCGTAGTCATTGGCCGCAACCAAAACGCTTGGAAGGAATGCAGGCTTTCCTTGTTGGAGCAGGATGGCGGCCGCCTCGCAAGGCGCACCTCTGGCGGCGGCGCGGTATTTCATGACCTTGGCAACCTTAACTTCACCTTTCTTACAAGCCGTGCGGGCTATGATCTTCCGCGGCAGCTTTCCGTCATCACCGGCACCGCGCGCGAGCTCGGCATTGACGCGCGCTTCACTGGCCGAAATGACATTTTGGCTTTCGGCAAAACGGGCGAAACGCCCGCGGAGTGCGGCGCGAAGTTTTCCGGCAACGCGTTTCGCTTTTCACGCACAGCCGGGCTTCACCACGGCACGCTTTTAGTGCGCGCGGATATGGAAAAGCTTGCGAAATACCTCGCCCCCTCCAAAGACAAGCTCACCGCCAAGGGCGTTGAAAGCGTGCGCGCGCGCGTATGCAACTTGAGCGATTTTTATCCTTCCCTCACCATCGAACAGGTAAAAACCGCCGTGATCCACGCCTTTACAAAGGAATACGGCCCCGCGGAAACGCTTCTTGAAGAGGAACTCGACCATGAAGCGATTGCGCGCATTACGCAAAAGCACGCCTCGCGTGAATGGCGGCTCGGCGAAACCCCCGCGTTTGACATGGAGCTTTACAACCGCTTTTCGTGGGGCGCGCTGGAGCTTCAAATAAGCTTTTCGCGCGGGAAACTTACCGCTGTGCGCGCTTTCAGCGACGCGATGGACGAGGCGTTTGTTTTAAGCCTGCCCGAGGTGCTCACGGGCTGCGCGTTTGAAAGCCGCGCCATGGCGAATGCGGTAGAAACGCTTGAAACTCCCGAGGCGCAGGATGTTGCCGCGTGGCTTTTGGAAAAGGGTTTTTAAGATCAATATCCTGCGGCATTTTTTGAAGAAAAAGCCCATGCTTTCCAAGTTCCACCGTTTTGTTTGCGGCATAGCGCACCTGACGCACGCGCATACTAGGCTTACCAATCGAACGGGAGGTAACAGCCGATGTCTAAATCCAATGTGGGTTGCCAAACGATTGGGTGCCGCGTCGCCAGTTGCAAATATCACAGCGATGGTCACATTTGTACGCTTGAACGCATTGAGGTAGAGCCCATGCCGGGCGGCAACACGGGCACACCCGCTGACGAGAGCCTTTGCGGAAGCTACAGAAAGTGCTAGCGGCAGTTTTTTGGTAACTGCACAACACGGAGATAAGGGGCGGAAACGCCCCTTATTTCTGTGCTTGCGCACAGTCAAAAAAGCGGCTCCGCCACTTTTTTGAAAATACACCCTTTGCCTAAAATGCTCCGCATTTCCGGGCGGCAAAGCATGAGAGGTACGAAAGCCTACGGCTTTCATCCGTTTCGGCGTACACGCCGCCGAAGCCGGATTTCTCATCAAATGGGCGAGGCCGAAGCTTCGCCTGCGGCGGTTGAAAGCTTCCGGGGAGGCGGAAGCCTGTGAGCATAAACGCATTGCGATTATATGAGCAATATGTCGATTACGAACTGCGAAAAACCTCGAACCTCAAAAACCAAAAACTCCGGCGCGCATGTCGCCGGAGTTGATAGGATTGTATGGCTTTTCGCACAAGATAAATCTAAATCGCCGTGGCGGAAGCGTAATACCGCGCTGGCCACTCACTTTTTATACGTAACCTGCATGCTTTTCATGTTGCCCGCTGCTTTGCCGATCCAATAGAACAGGTGACCGACCGGCTTTTGAAAAAAACCGACCGGAACGGCTTCATCGTAGACCCGCTTCTTTCTGGCAGGTTCCGTCCAGTGGCGGCCATCCTCGGTTTCGTATTCGCTTCCCGGGGCGTACGCAATCGACATGCCCCGAAATAGGTTGTAGGGTATCAAAACATCGGTCGATGGGC
>JAEZGQ010000114.1 GCA_023416895.1 Bacillota bacterium
GGGATCGATGCGGCCATTGCCGGAGGGTTTTATAGTGTAGGCATTGGCGATGCTTCCACATATGATAGGGCGGATATGAGAATACATCGGTTTGCAGAGGTTTTAAACCTGGTAAACTTGTGATCGGTTTATCGAGATGAAAGCATTGTAAAAGAAAGCAAGGGGACTCTGTGCGGTTTCGTATGTGGTGATTGTTTGCCGAACTTTATACTGCACAAAGGCGTTGATAACACATTCGCGTAGGTATAGATAACCGGTTCCATTATATTTCTCCCTTTAATAAAAATTAGCGCTCGTTGCAAACAAAACGCTATCCTTGTAAACATCAAACCTGATAAAAGCTGATAAATGTATTGCATTGCAGCGCCCCTCCGATGTTTCGGAGGGGCGCTGTGCGATAAAAAGGCAGTGGGTTTATTAAGCATAATTGCAAGCTTAAAGGTTGGAATGAGTCTCAATTGGGTCTTAGAATTCTACAAATTAGTCGTCATTTTTGATTAACTTAAATCGTTATTATTTTGTGATAATCTCTCAGGTAAATAGCTAGGGGACATTAATACTTTTATAACTCTCGGAGCAAGCAGCATTAGCAATTGCAGGGGTCTTAATTTTTGCAGTTTAGATGCAAGAAGTCTTACTTAATGGTTTGGCGCGACAGCGAGTTTCACAACGCGAAGAAACGAGGTCACAGTGATGAAGCCGAATGTATTCTTACAGTCAACGTTTCGCAAACCGATACAAACACTGCTGCTTTTGCTACTGATAGGTTTCTCAGCGTTTGGATTTGTATCGAGCACCACTGAGTATTGGATTGTCAAAGAGGAAACGCGACGTACCAGTGAATACTATCAAAGTGTTGGTGTGTTGCTGCCTTCTGATCCCGGGCAAACAGATGTAACGGAAGGCGCGCTGTATCTGGCGAACAATCCACATATTGCTATCTCGGATTGGCGGCGGGTAGCAATAGGTTTAATGCCAGAAGGGATGAGCAATGCGGATACCGATGGGACTTATGCCAATAGCGAATTGTACTATGAGGACTCGGGCTATCCCATGACTTATATCAACGATGTACTGTTTTACGGCACGCTAAAAAGTGTGAAAATCCTATTCAAACCCAATGAAGATATGTTTGAGTTCAACGTGGATACGGTTCTTGCTGGTCGCACTGAATATATCAGAGCTGGAAAGATAAATGTACGGAGCTTGCGTTCCGTTTCTTCGGAGGTATTACAATCTAACGACATTCATAAGCCGTCGGAAGCGATTGCCTCTTCACCGTCTCCAACTCCCACTTCATCGGAAGTAGGAACAGAGCCCTCGGCTGAGATGTTGGCTGCCGATCCGTTTCTTGGATTGCAAGCCGATGCACGCTACTTGATACGCGCACGTTATGACAGTGCAAATAGAGCATTGTATATAATAAAATTACAACCCGGCGGTCCAGCGTACTTGACGGTAGAGGATGACAGCATAAATGCTTTGGAAAGCGGTAAACTCGACAAGCTAAGATCCGATATGGAGCTTTTGCAGTTCAACCACCGAAGCATGACGCTCATTTCTACACAAAATATGAATGCCATCCCATCACGGTGGGAGGGGGAACGGCAGCTTGGTCTCTCGCAAGGGCGCTGGCTGAGCGAAAACGACACCACAGAGCAGCGCTATGTATGCATGGTGCATGAGGATTTTGCGACAAAATATGGACTTTCTTTGGGCGATGTCATTCCGCTCCAACTGTTTGATAACCGACAAAAAGGTCTTGTAGCCCATGGTCTCGCCAATTGTAACCGGACAGAAAGCAGTGTCCTAAGCATATATGCCTATTTTGAGTTTACAGGATATATGACAGCCGAGGCACTCAATACGTCTGCGTTTATAGAGAATCCACAGAAATATGAAATTGTCGGCATCTATAACCTTCGTACTGAAAAAACCGCAACGAGCGACAACAACGTTATGTACATCCCTGAACCCTGTATGCCGGCTGAATTTGGTGGTTATACGCTCACGGTCGCAGATAAAAACCTATATAGTTTTGTACTGCATTCCTATAAGGAGATGGATGCATTTCAGGAAGAAACGCAGGCAGCGCTGAAAGAAATGGGGTTGCGTGTGTCATTTATTGATAACAACGCGCAGGTGTTTGGTGAAAGCATGGAATCACTAGGAACGGCTAAGTTGCTTTCGTTAATCATCTACGCATTGCTGCTGCTGCTGGCGTTGGCTTTGACGGTTTTTCTATACCTCCGGCTGCGTCAAAAGGAATACGCCATTCAACGCGCACTTGGGCTGCCGTACAGAAACGCTCGAAGCGCACTGCACTCCCCAATTGCGATCATTGGAGTGGCTGGGATTTGCGCAGGCGGACTGTTGGGATGGGATTATGCGCTAAAACAAGCATCAGAATCTCTCGCCGGAGTACAACAGGGGATTCTGGAATCTTACGCTCCCCCCTCATGGATTTTGCTCATAGCACTCTGTTTGGCTGTATTCGTTATTCTTGTACTTTTTGTACGTGTGGGTTCAATTTATTTTTCAAGGTGTTCTGTATTGACGCTTCTGCATGGAAGCAGTGCCGCGAAGCGAGGAAAAAAGCATGGGTAAAATGAGTTCGACAGGATATGGGAGTAAAGAGAGCCGTTCTATGGCATGGGAATTTGTGTATTCTCATTTGCTGCGTGCACCTGCAAAATCGGTACTTTCCATGATGATCGCCATTGTCTTCATCTTCGCTATGGGCTTTCTTAGCATGTTGATCTTCAGAAATGAACAGGAAATAGACAATCTCTACAAGATGGCAGAAATTGATGCGGAACTGGTTCCATCAGATAGCATGGCTTTTCAAGCGGGGGACTCCATACACATTAAAACGATAAGCGATCTATTGGAAAGCGGCTGTTTCAAGAACACAAACGTCCAGTTAGACGTAAAACAAGCGCTTTGGCTAAGGGAGGAAAAGGCAGGGGATTTCCTGGTCATGCGCGCTCTAGCGGAGGAGCAGCCGCTGCCTTTTCAATGGAAAGAAACCACCATATCCTATGCACACGGATGGAACGAAAGCTGCTTTTCCGTAGATTGGGGTACACCAACCGATCCCTTACCCATCTTTGTAAATGAAGGGCTGCTTGCGCAGACGGGGCTTAAAATGGGCGCAGAAGTGCTGTTGACACAAACAGGTATCAGTTTAGAAGACACCATGCTGCCCGATGCAGAGCCTGTCATTCCCGCCGTCATTGCAGGAACATATATCATGCAGGAAAGGATCGCAGCCACAAATAGTTCAATTACAACCATCTTGTTCCCACTCTCCGGCGTTGCTCGTTTCACCTCAGTGAAGGGTTATGCTTCGGCGGAATTTGTGATTAACCCCGACTACAACCGGACGCTGAGCGAACTGAGCGAAAGTACAGAAAAGATATTGAATACCAATCACGGCAAGATTCCGTTCCGTCTGCTCATCTGGGATGAGGAAATACGCGCAGTTGTAAGACCCATGGAGCGCACGTTATCCTTGCTATCGGTACTATATCCCGTTACAACGGCGATTGCCACGGGAATAGCTGCAGCGTTAGCGTGCCTCATGGTTTTCCAAAACGCAAAGACTGCCGCTATTATGCGTGTTACAGGAATGAATAAACGACGCTCACTTTGGTTACAGGTTGTGGAGCAACTGATGCCATGTGCAATCGGACTGGTGATCGGGCTGCTTCTATGTGTTATTTTGCTGAGAACCACGAAAACAAGTAGTTTCCTGCCTCTTTTATTGCGTGCTGGGTTGTATCTTATGGGATGCGCCGTTGGGTCCATGATCGCCGGCCTTTCAACAACAAACCGTGCACCTTTGGATTTGTTACAAGTAAAAGAATAAGCATTCGTGGAAGCATAATTTGGAGGTAGCTGTAATGGCCGAGTTAAAATTGGAGAATGTAAGTTACCGCTATAAAAACAGCGATCGCAACGCCTTACAGAATGTGAACTGCACATTTAACGAAGGAGCATTAAGCGCCGTCATCGGTACAAGCGGGAGTGGAAAAACAACACTCCTCTCAATCATGGCAGGACTTGATAAGCCGGCTACGGGCAAGGTATACGTTGACGGAGAAGATGTTTTTTCACTCGATCTAGATCTTTATCGCAGAGAATATGTATCAATGATTTTTCAGGCATTTCAGCTGTTTCCAATGCTGACGGCGCTGGAAAATGTAAGCTATCCTCTACGGCTAAACGGGGCAAATAAGGAGCAAGCCGTTGCTCGTGCACGAATGTTGTTAGAGGCGGTGGATATCAGTACCGAAAAGCATGGACGGTATCCGTCCAATCTTTCTGGTGGTGAGCAGCAACGTGTCGCCATTGCCCGTGCATTGGCTTCCGGCGCGCGTGTGCTGCTTGCAGACGAGCCTACAGGGAACTTAGACTCAGCCAATGGTGAGAACGTTATTAACATATTGCGCCGATTGGCACACGACGAGGGATACTGCGTGATTGTAGTTACACACAATAGCAGCATAGCTGAGAATTCGGATGCTGTCTTTTCTATGAAAGAAGGCGTATTACATGAATCCACTGTTTCAGCAAATCAGTGATTGCAATCCGTCGTGCAAAACGGCAAGATGCCCATTGAAGTGACAATCCTTCCGCCGTTTGTGGCGCTGTAGTACAAGGGTGGCACAACCGTGCCGAACACAGTCGACGCACCATTTTGAAGAAGGGTAGGCATTGGACCCCAAAATGTAAAAGGGCGGCTCTGTGCCGCCCTTTTTAAAGCTTAAGTTCATCTTGGATAATTAGATCGGAGCAAGTGCTTTTAGCTGCTCCGCTCCCGGTTCATCTTTACCGACATGATGCACCAAAAGTTAAACGATATCCATAAAAAAGTCGGAATCAGGCGTTGTCCTCCGTTGAAAATTCCTTGGCAAAGTAAGCTTCGAGCACCATGGTGCTTATGTAGCAGCAACCGCCTGGGAGCAGCAGTAGACAGGCAGGGAAGCGAAGTACGAACCAGCCCGCGACGAACAGTAGCAAGAAGCATGTGAGGGATGTGAGCAGGTGCCTCAGAGCCAGCATCAGCCCCAGTTTCGCACAGCGGAAACCTCCAAGTTTGCAATGCTCAAAGGTCGGGAATATAAAGCAGCCGACAACGCCGAGAAGGATCAGCATGCCTGTGTAGACGTAGCTTAAAAGCATCCATGTTTGTGATGAAACGGCGAGTATGTTGGAAAATCGAATGCAGAATACCAGCACGATTGCCAGCAGCAGATAAACGGTACCAATCGGTGCGCTGCGCCTGAAATTGGCTTTAAAAGAGGTAAAAAATACCGAAAAAAACTTGCCTTCACCCTGCCGCGCCGATCTGAGTATGGCATGGTACATGGCGACGGTGGCAGGGCCAAAGGGGATAATCAACGCGCTTAAAAACACCCATAATACGCTTACGCCGACGATGCGCAGAAAGTTGAGACTTCGTTCTAGGCGTTTGATCGCCTTATCCTTTTCCGACAAGTTGGAGCACCTCCTAAAATTTGCGATTCTCCTGCCACGTGGTTAGGTTCACACACGGGGAAACTAAAAACAAGATGTATCCCAATCTAGCTCGTACATACCGGGAGGTTCTCCCCAAAAGCATTGCGTTTCGTTCGCTTCCGTGATATGGCTACCATTTGCGTACAATGGGACCGTCTGCTTTGCCTGCCATGGCAAAATTCGTCCAAAGGGTGTTCATTGCCTGGTATGCGTAAAGCCGACACTCGTCATCGGTCGCCGGCTAGCTACCGAAAGTATACCATAGATCCGCACAATAGAACGCGCCGTTGCGTGATATACCGTCGTTATCGGCAAGCTGGCGGTTGGACGGGAAAACTTTTAGCGATTCTGATGCTCATAAATCCTTCCTCTGAGGACAAACCAAGATTAAGCCTGAAAACGTTTGCTATATGCTGCCGAATGAATACAGTATATCTAAAATAAAAGCACGCTGCAAGCCGTGAAAGCAGTTGCAATAGCGTATAGGGAACTAAATTTGTCCTAGAAATTTGTATAGAACTATATTGACAATCGTAAAATCCGTTGCTATGATTAAGAAAACGATTTCAGGGAGGGTCGATATGGGCGTTACGATTCGGGACGTAGCCCGCCATGCCGGGGTTTCGATTTCTACCGTATCGCGCGTGCTCAACGAGAAGGGCATCGTCGTTCCCGAAAAGGAGCGGCGCGTGCTCGAAGCCGCGGAAGAGCTTCAGTTTGTTCCCAGCGCAATTGCGCAATCGTTAAAACAGCGAAAAACCAAGACAATTGGCCTTTTGGCCTCTGATTTTAGCGTTTCATTTTTTACCGGTGTGCTTCGTGTGCTCGAAAACGGTATAAGGCAGGAAGGCTATCAGATCCTGAGTGCAAATATTTATGACAGCAGCGAGACCGAGGCGCGCCTGATTGAGAACATGAAGCGGAGTAGGGTAGACGCTCTGATCGTGAACTCTACAGGGAAAAACGACGAAAAGCTTGCGGAGCTTCAAAGCTCAGGGCTTCCTATTCTCTGCTACGACCGCCATCCGAAAAACCGCGAGTTCCCTGCGGTCTATGTTGACAAAAAGCAAGGCATTTACGACCTCCTTGTCTATTTTTACAACCTCGGACACCGCAGGATCTGCTTCATCTCAGGTCCGAGCAGCCTTTCCACCAACGTGGACCGGCAGTTGGGGATTGAGAAGTTCATCAAGGATTATAACATTTCTTCGGAAGATATTACTTGCTATTATTCGCAGTTTTCTGAAGATTTTGGCTATCAAGTATTTCAAGAGACCGTCTACGGGGAAAACGCCCCCACTGCCTATATTACAGGAAGTATCGCCCTTGCGGAAGGCATCATGCTCTATTGCAGCGCACAGGGCATTAGCATCCCGCGCGACGTTTCTCTCGCATCGTTTGGTACGTTCCGCCACGCAAACCTTGTTAGGCCTACCCTTGTCCATGTGGACGATGAATATCGGGCCATCGGCGAGCAGTTGCTCAACTGGATTCGCGTGATTGCCGAAGGCAAAAAGCCTCTCCTTCACTCCAGTGAAAAGGTAATTCCCGCGCGCCTCGTTTTAGGCGAGTCCAGCGGAGTTCCACGCAGCGGGTCCATTCAAAGAAGTTGATTCTTTTTCCAGCTTTGCCATTCCATCTTCTTATCATCTAAAGCAAAGCGAAATAAACCAGAACAAAGCCATAAAACAGGCATGCTTCTAGAAAGCATCATAATATGAATTATTTCACATGTACTGAAAACGTTTGCAAGTGATTTACGCATTGTATGCACAGTCTGCATGAGCGGACATAACAACAAGGTATCTGCGGGCATGGGGCAGCAGTACGCTGAGCCAACACCCCGATACATATATCATCAGTACCATCAATTTAAGGAGGAAACCGAAACATGAAAAAGCTGGTAGCTCTGCTGCTTGCGTTGGTGATGGCATTTGCAATGGTAGCCTGCGCCGCGCAGCCCGGTCCCAACGACACCGACAAACCCTCCAACCCGACCAACCCTCCCGCTGCAGGGGCAACGGAGGAGCCGACCGTTGCGGCTAAGCCCTTTGAAGGCACGCAAATCACGGTCGTAACGACGTCTTCCGGCCCGATACTTGCCGTGCAGAAGCATCTTTCCGAGTTCGAGGCCGAGACCGGCATTAAGGTCAACTTGGAGCTCTACGAGTTCCAGGAAGCCATCGATAAGATCAACATCAACGCGGGTGCAGGCGGCTCGGATATCGACGTAATCTCCTACCGCCCCATTCAAGAGACTGCCGCTTGGTACAACAATGGCTACTTTAAGCCGCTTAACGACTACATCGCGGCTTCTGTGGACTACGACTATGAAGACTTCTTCCCCTCGGCACGCGCTGTGACTACCGTTAACGATGACATCATCGGCATCCCCTACCTCGTTGAGGGCGAAATGCTTTGGTACAACACAGAGCTGTTCGAAAGGTACGGCGCGACCGTTCCGACCAACTTCGACGAGCTGCTCGAAACCTGTAAGAAACTGTATGATCCGGCCAACAACGTGTACGCCATTTCGCTTCGCGGCGAGGGCAACGGCGCTGTAACGCAGTTTTCCGGCTTCCTCTACGGCTTCGGTGGAGACTTCTTCGATGAGAACCTGACCGCCACCATGAATACCCCGGAGGCTCTGGCGGCTCTCGAATACTATGCTGAGCTCGTCAAGTACGGTCCGGATGGCATGGCTGCGGGCAGCACCAACGACAGCATCAACTGGTTCAGCAACGGCATCACCGCCATGCGTATTGACGCCTATGCTCAGACCTTTAACCACACCGATCCTGATACTTCTGTGATCTATGACAAGATCGGTTTTGCTCGCTTCCCGATGGGAACCATCGGTGCCTACACGCCGTACAACATCGTTGCATGGGCATGGGGCATCAGCAGCACCTCAAAGAATCAGGATGCTGCGTGGGAATTTGTCAAGTGGGCCAGCAGCAAGGAAATGGACGTGCAAGGCATGATCGAGACAGGGTTCTCCGCCCGCACCTCTGCTTGGGGCGACGAGCGCGTAGCGGCTGTTGTAGATCCTACGCTCATGCAGGTTGTCCAGCAGACCGGCGAAGTTGGCTATCCCTATGACCGTCCGCACAATGCTAACGCTTCGGAAGTTCGCGCGCTTGTCGGCAAGATGATCGATCTCGCCAACACCGGCCTTCGCGGTGCAGAACTTGCGGCGGCAGTGGAGCCGTTGAACCAGCAGATCCAGGCTATTCTCGATGGCGAGAAATAACATTAACTAAATAACGGCCAACCGGTGCGGAACGCCTTTTCTCTCCCCTTTTTTTCTGCGCGTTCCGTGCCGGTTTGTACACAAGGAGGTCTTTAACATGCGCGCGTGGTTAAATAAGAACACCAAATGGCTGTTTACGCTACCAACGTCTGCGTTTGTCGTGATCTGCATCGGGTACCCGATGTGCTACGCGCTATATATGAGCTTGCATTCCTGGCGCATGTCGCTCGTGGATAAGCCGGTCTATGTAGGGCTGCAAAATTACATCGACTTACTTACCGATCAACGCACGATGAACGCGATCGGTTTCACATTCAAATACTTTCTTGTCGCATCGATTTTGGAGGTGGGCCTTGGAGTAGCGCTCGCGTTGATGATCTCCAAGATCAAAAGAGCGCAAGGGCTGATTCGCACAGGTTTTTTGTTTCCAATGGTCGCAACACCAATCGCTATGGGTTATGTTTGGAAGGTCATGCTTGATCCATCAACTGGCCTCATCAACGGCATGCTTCGGTTTTTAGGATGGGATACGGTGAACTGGTTTGCCGGCGAAACGGTATTCAAGTCCCTCATGATCATGGAGGTATGGGGCGGAACGCCGCTGATTCTTCTGATTACACTGGCGGGTATCGCCGGGCTTAGTACAGACATTTACGAGTCCGCGCGCATTGACGGCGCGAACTCGATGCAAACGACATTTAAAATCACGTTGCCGCTTCTTTCCCCCACGATTGTTATGGCGTTTCTGCTACGCGGCATCGAGCTTTTGAAAGTCTACGACCTGATTCTTGCCATGACGGACGGCGGACCTAACCAGATGACTGAGAACCTAAATCTTCTGGTTTATACATATGCATTTGATTACATGCAGATGGGTCGAGCGTGCGCGCTGATGATTATCTTCTTTATTGTTGTTATGGCATTTGCACTGGTTAGCATGGGCCTTAAAAAACGGATTGAAGCGAGGTACATGTGATGAGCGGGCAAAAGAAAAGAAAAATCGTTTTGAAGGTACTATTTTGGCTGGTGATCATCGTCACATTGCTGCTTCTGTTGACGCCAATTTACTACATGATCTCCTCGTCGTTCAAAACGCAGGCGCAGATGATGGATATGCGACAGCTCTTCAACTTTGAGCCGACAAGCAAGAATTACGTTAAGGTATTTACGAAATTCAATATCATCGAGCCGCTGATCAACAGCCTTATTGTAAGCGTTGGCGCGACGGGGCTTGCGTGCATTCTGGGTCTTCCTGCTGCCTATGCCATTGCACGGCATAACATGCACAAGCTTTCTGCCGTAATCCTCTGTGTGCGTATCGTGCCCGCGGTCACGTTCCTCGTGCCATGGTATATGATCCTGAGCAAAATCGGCATGATCGGCACGCGCGGCGCATTGATTATGGCGAATCTTCTGGTACTGCTGCCGCTTATGATATGGATTGTTTCTCCGTATTTCGCGTCAATCTCAAAGGAGCTTGAGGAGGCAGCGTTCATCGACGGCTGCTCCGAAGCAAAATCCTTTATCCGTATCATGGTGCCGCTATCCACACCGGGTATCATCACGGCAGCAATCCTAAGCTTTATCCAGTCGTGGAACAACTACATGTTCGCCTATGTGCTCGGCGGCAGCAACGCGAAAACATTACCCGTCATGCTTAAGCTCTTCATCGGCTATCAGGCAGTTGACTACGGCAGCCTCATGACGGCGGCGGTGATTGTTGCGATGCCAGTCGTTATCATATCGATCCTGCTGCAAAAGTACGTGGTGAGCGGCCTTACAGCTGGCGCCGTAAAAGGATGAAAATACTTTGTCAACATTCGTCTTGTGACGTAAAAATAGGAGAATGAAATGAAAAAACTGTTTGGTATCACCCCCGCGATGACAACGCCGTTTACCGACAACGACGGCATAGACTTGGATTCCATAGCTGCACAAACGGAGATGCTGGTTCAAAAAGGCGTAAACTGCCTGTATCCTAGCGGCACCACCGGCGAAATGTTGCGTCTGAGCGTGGAAGAGCGCAAGCAGGTGATGGAAACTGTCGTGAAGACGGCAGCGGGAAGGCTTCCCGTGTTTATCCATTGTGGTGCAATGGCGGAGAACGATGTCGTAACGCTGGCTAGGCACGCGGAAAAGATCGGTGCAGATGGCATCGGTGTGGTAACACCGCAGTTCTTTGGACTCAACCCGCGCGAGATGGAAGAATTCTACGTTCGTGTCGCAGGGAGCGTAGCCCCCGACTTTCCTGTTTACCTTTATAACATCCCGCAATGCGCCGCCAACGACATTTTGCCTGAGGTTGCGCAGAGGATCGCAAACCGTGCGAAAAACGTAATTGGTATCAAGTACAGCTTTTCGGATATCGGCCGTACGATGGATTACTTAAAGATCAACGACTGGACGTTCTCCGTCATGCACGGCAACGACCGCGTATACGTGGGCTTTCGCGCGTTGGGCTGCACTGGTACGGTCTCCGGTATCTCCGGCGTATTTCCTGAGCCCTTTGTGGAGGTGCAGCGCGCAATTGATGCAGGCGACTGGGAAAAGGCCAAGGTGTGGCAGCGCCAGTGCGCGCGCATCACGGATATCCTAAGGGCGGGCAGCAACATGTCGTATTTTAAAGAAGCGCTGACCCTGCGCGGTTTGCGTGGCGGTCACATGCGCAAGCCGCAGCTTGATATCACGCCTGCGGATATTGAGAGGCTGAGCGTCGAGCTCGAGGCTTTCTGCGCTGATAACGGCATATCGCTCAAAATCTGAGGAGGCGAGAACGAGTGGGTAAGGTATTGGTCACATCCTCGCATTTTGAAACGCTTTGCCTTGAGGCAAAGAAGCTTCTTGAGGGCGCGGGGCATGAGGCGGTCGTGTATAAGGGTGAACTGCCGTATATGAGTTTTGAGCAAATCGCGGCGGTCATAGGTGATATCGACGGTGCAATTGTTGGCTTGGACGATTGGACGGACGCGGTGTTTAACATCGCACCCAAGCTCAAGGTTGTTGCGAAATTCGGCGTCGGCACGGATAACATCGATAAGGAAAGCGCCAAAAGACACGGTATAAAGGTCATCAACGCGCCGGGCATTAACTCTAACGCCGTCGCAGAGCTGACGATTGGCGTCATCCTCGATGTGCTCCGCAGCATAACGAGCCTACACATGGCGTTGTGCGAAGGTGAGTGGCGGCGTAGCCTCGGTAACGAATTGGAGGGCCGCACTGTGGGCTTGATGGGCTTTGGCGCCATTGCCCGCCTCGTGGCAAAGAAGCTTCAGGGCTTCGATGTGCGCGTGCTGGCTTACGACCTGTACCCCGATCATGAAACGGCGAAGAAATACGGCGTTGAGCTCGTTTCTCAAGAGGAGATACTACGGGAGAGCGATATCGTAAGTGTTCATGTGCCAAGTACAAAGGAAACCTATCACATGTTCGATGACGAGGCCTTTGCGAAGATGAAGAAGGGTTCCTATCTCATCAACGCCGCGCGCGGCGCGGTGGTGGATACGCAAGCTCTTTTGCGCGCACTAGATTCGGGTAAGCTCGCGGGCGCAGCACTCGACGCGTTTGAGAATGAGCCATTAGAAAAGGGCGATCCTCTCCTCACATGCGGCAAGGTAATATGTACACCCCATACGGGCGCTGAAACGCGTGAGACCTACCATAAGGTAAGTATGTGCGTAGCCCAAGGCGTCGTTGACGTTCTTGCGGGCAAAGACCCCACCTATTGGGTCAACCGCTAAAGAAAATGATCATGGCGATCCTGTAGATTAAAGTCAAACTCAAATTGGACGCCGTCGTCATTTTGCCGACGGCGTCCGTGAAGGGTATGAAAAGACTCGATTCTTTGATATAGTTGAAATACTTAAGAAAGGCAGGCTGCGGATCCAAACCTTTCGGGGCTGGCCATAGCTACCTTAAACACACCGTTGCTACCCATGCTCAGCCCCGCGATGAACATGATTTCGCGTGCATCGGGATAGAGTATATCTGTCATGAACAGCCCGATGGGCACGACTGGAATCTCCGGGGCGAAGATAAAGCGCGTGCTTAAATTGCTGCCACTCAAAAACGATCTTGCAGATGAGGGGGAGCTTCCCCTTAGATAAAGGAGCCAACATGCAACAGAAACCTAAAATCCTGGTTGTCGGAAGCTTTGTAATGGACCAAATCGCGGAAACGTCGGTTTTTCCACGTCAGGGGCAGACCGTACTCGGCGGTAGGTTTACCAAGGCGCCCGGCGGCAAAGGGGCCAACCAAGCCGTACAGGCAGCGCGCCTTGGCGCGGATGTGACAATGGTGGGTAAGCTTGGCCGTGACGCGAACGGCGAGGAGATGCTTGCCGCCTGTAAGCGTGACGGTATACGCACCGAGCATTTGCTGTATGATGACAAGGAGCCTTCCGGCTGCTCGGTGATCATTTTGGAAAAGGACGACGATGGACAGACGCTCAATCGCATCATCGTGCTGCCGGGCTCGAACATGACCATCACGACGGAGGAGGTCGCGTTCCTTGAAGAGCTTCTTCCCGCGTACGATCTTGTGATGTTGCAGTTGGAAATACCCATGGAGGTCAACGAGTTTGTTGCGGAAATGGCGCACCGTAAGGGCGTTAAGGTGATGCTTAACTCCGCACCGAGCGCGCCGCTTTCCGATAAGTTGCTGTCGCACCTTACCTATATATCGCCCAACGAACACGAGGCATACGACTTAACGGGCATTGAGATACGCCACGAAGGCAAGCATGTGGAGCTAGACGATGCGCGCGCTGCGGCGCAGGCACTTAGGAAAAAGGGCGTCAAAAACGTACTCATCACCCTCGGCAACGCGGGGTCAGTGCTCGATACGGAGAGCGGCTTCCGTCACTCCCCGAGCGTGGAAGGCGTTGTGGCCGTGGATCCCACTGCGGCAGGCGATTCCTTTGTGGGTGCCTTCTGCGTAGGTAGCTGCCTAAACTGGAAGGCGGAGGAGCTTTTGCGTTTTGCCAACCATACCGCGGCGCTTACCGTATCCAAAATGGGCGCCATGCCCTCGTTACCCGTTCTTTCCGAGGTGGAGGCCTACCTTGCGAAAAAAGGCGTAGAACTGCCTGACACCTCCGCGTTGAAATAGCTTAGGAGCGCTTTATGGAAGAAAGATGTAAACAGGCCTATACTTCCTTCTTGGAATGCATGGCAGAGCAATGTGAAAAAACGATACGCAGCATGGATTATACGGCGCTGGAGCAGGCCGCACATATCATCCTAGATGCCGAGAGCAAGGGTGGCCGCGTGCATGTTTCCGGCATCGGAAAGCCTGCACATATCGCGGGTTACGCAGCGTCGATTTTGTCCTCCACGGGTACGCCGGCGAGCTTTTTGCACGGCACGGAGGCAGTGCACGGCTCCTGCGGGCAAACGCGCCCAGGTGACGTGGTGATCTTCATCTCCAACAGCGGAGAAACTGCGGAAATGCGTGCCACCGTAATTGCGCTGAAAAACAACGGTTGCCGCATCATCGGCATAAGTGGCAATGCTTTCTCGTGGCTTGCAAAAGAAAGCGAGCTTCATCTATATGCGGGTGTAGAGTGTGAGGGGGGCCCCCTCAACCGTGCACCGCGTTTGTCCATCCTCGCGGAAACGGCCGTGCTGCAGGCGCTCAGCGTCATTTTACAGGCGCATCACGACATCACGCCACAGCAGTATGTGAGCTGGCACCCCGGTGGGGCGCTTGGCAAGCTTAGAGAAGGGGAATAGCATGAATCGACAAGGATGCATCCATCCGGAGATACTCTCCGTATTATCGCGCTGCGGCCATGGTGACCGCATTTTGATCGCCGACGGCAACTATCCCATCGCCAGCCGCTGCCCGCAGGCGGCACACATCTATCTGGGTGTTTCAGCGGGCATCCCGGGCGTTCCCGAAGTGTTGGACGCAATCCTGACCGAGATCAATGTTGAAGAGGCTACTGTTATGACTCCCGGCAGCGGCACCGAGCCCCCAATCTTTGCGGAATTTAAAAAGCGGCTTCCCGGCATAAATCTTCGCGAACTTGGCCGCTTCGAGTTCTATGCAGCGGCAACTGAGCCAAACGTTCGGCTTGCTATCTCCACGGGCGAGAGCCGGACTTACGCCAATATTCTGTTGACCATCGGTGTCGCAGGGGTCTTAGGGCCAGAAGGGAACGGTAACGAATGAAGGATTTGCGCAGCCAAACCTATCTGAAGCGGCCGATATGGTCCAACATTCGCGCCCTTTACAAAGGGATGGGGTTCAGCGATTATGACCTTGAAAGGCCGATGATCGGCATAGCAAACTCTTGGAATACCGCCAACCCGGGGCATAGCGGCCTTAACGCAGTTGCAGAGGCCGTGCGACAGGGCATCTGGCAGGCGGGGGGCACGCCTGTGACATTCGGTATCATAGGGCCCTGCGACGGTATGGGTTGCGGAAACGACGGCATGCGCTATATACTTCCTGCTCGCGGCTTAATCGCAGACGAAGTGCAGAGCATGGCAGAGATCAACCATCTCGACGGGTTGGTGCTTTTGGGTTCCTGCGATAAGGTGATACCTGGGCTTTTGATGGCGGCGGCGCGGTTGGACCTGCCTGCGCTCCTCGTTAATGGAGGGCCGTCGCTTGCGGGCGTACCATTTGATGGAAGGCAATCGGATAACTCCAGCGTCACAGAGGCGCTGACGATGCTCAACGACGGTAAGATTACGCAAGAGGAATACCTGCGTGTAGAAAATGGCTCTAGCCTCTGCTGTGGCTCCTGCTCCTTCCTCGGTACGGCCAACACAATGTGCGCTGTCGCGGAAGCGCTTGGTATGATGTTGCCCGGCAGCTCCATGATTCCCGCAGTCTATGCGGAGCGTCTGCGCGCAGCGCAGGCATCCGGACGTAGAATCGTCGATATGGTGCGCCAAGGACTTAACGCGCGCAAGGTCATTAACTGCCATGGGCTTAGAAATGCGGCACGCCTAGGCATGGCAATTGGCGGCTCCACCAACATGGCGCTACATTTTCCAGCCATTGCTTACGAAGCGGAATGCGCTTTTACCATGGAGGATATCGATGCAGTCGCCCGTTCAACGCCGCATCTTGCAAAAATATACCCAAACGGCCCGCTTACCGTGCCCGACTTTTACGATGCAGGTGGTGTGCCCGCAGTGATGAAGCACCTTTTGCCTATGTTGGATGAGGAGGCTCTTTTGTGCACAGGGGAAACTTGGGCAGAAGCGCTCAAGAATGTACCGGCTGTGGAAAATGCCATCATCCGTTCGCCAGAGAATGCATGGCACCCATGGGGCAGTCTTGCGGTACTGCGTGGTAACCTCGCACCGGATTCGGCGATTACGAAGCCCACCGCGATCGATCCAAGTATGCATCGCTTCAGCGGTGTTGCCCGTTGCTTCGATTCAGAGGAGGAAGCCTCCGAGGCTGTGCTTTCAGGAAGTATCCGCGCGGGCGACGTGCTTGTGATACGCTATGAGGGGCCGCGCGGCGGCCCGGGGATGCGTGAAATGGCACGCATCATGAAGATGCTCTATGGACAGGGGCTTGCGCTCTCCACGGCCGTCGTCACGGACGGACGCTTTTCAGGTACGAACAATGGCTGTTTTGTGGGGCATGTGTCGCCGGAAGCATCCGCAGGCGGCCCGATTGCTGCGGTACGTGACGGCGATCGTATTTCCATCGATATTCCTACAGGTACGCTGACGCTGGAGATCCCTGTGGAAACGCTTCGGGAACGCCTAGAGAACCTTACGACGCCCATGAAAAAGAAAGCGATCGGCTGTCTGAACGTTTACGCAAGGCTGGCGGAGTCTGCCGACAAAGGCGGCATCATTCCAAACAGGTAACGTTCTTAGGCTCTATGCAGGTCCAGCAGGCATACTATCAAAAGCTGAGAAGAAAAGATCCCTTCATCGATCTTTTTCCCCAACTTCGACAGACGTTCTTTTGTATGCTGTTTGCTGTGCTGACGACCGTGTCGTTCAATCTACAATCGTTCGGGGTCGTTCTATCTTTTCCCAGTGTCGGATCGCAATTTTCCCGGCTACCCCCGAACCTTATTGCTTCGCCGTAGCTGAGTTTATTTCCCCTTACATTTTCGACTGCTTTTTGCTTAAATGCTCCCGTGTATGGTTTACCTCTTGGCATGATAGCACCCCCAAAGTTATTTCAGTACATCAGACTGTCTAACTTTAGGGGTGCTGTTCAATCTTGATTACTTTTGTTCATCTTCTTTTAAACAAATCCACCATTGGGTGAATCGTGTGTTATTGCTATCATTCCATAATAAACATAATGGGAAGTTCAGATAATCATTTAATTTAAACATAACGCGAAGTCGTTTTGTGCCTGTTATATTGTCCAAGTGGGCCGTGCCGATGGCCGATTTCGATTCCGGGTTTTGGTACATTCAAAAAAGAAAGCTACGAAACGCCTTAATTTAGGCACTGTCGGGGCAGCTAACCCATTGGCCCCGTTTTGCCTTGCCAGTCTTTCTTCTCTTTCACTTCCGCCAGAGGTTGGTTGCTTTTCTTCAAATCATCAATACTACCGTCTCAACGTAGGCAGAGTGGATAAACTGGATATTTTGAATTGTTCGTCCATCGAGAGAATAAATCCACAGTTTTTCAGCGTTTTACCCATTTGAGGGAACATATCCACTGATTTTACATCCCTGCGAAAACGGAATCATTAGCATTTCCCCAAAACACAACCGGTGCTTTCATACATTTTTCTGTGTGCAAAATAATTGTATGAACGGCATCCTCCGGCGCATATGCTTCCGTATTTGCATTCGCTGCAGCAACCTGTCAATTTCGATTTTGAAAATT
>JAEZGQ010000196.1 GCA_023416895.1 Bacillota bacterium
TTACTCACCCGTGCGCCACTAGGATACATCCGAAAACATATCCCCGTTCGACTTGCATGTGTTAGGCACGCCGCCAGCGTTCGTCCTGAGCCAGGATCAAACTCTTGAGTTCAATTCCTGCTGCGGCTCCCTTTCGGTTACCGCTGCTCGTTTACTTTGTTTGTACGCGAACCTCGTGATAAGGTCCGCCGCCGGTCTTACTTTTAAGCTCCGTTTTCACTTCGCTTAAGCGTTTCTTGTTTGCGTCTTTTTGTTTGCACTATACAGTTTTCAAGGTGCTGTGTGTTTCGCTTTTCGCGAGCACTTTGCTATTTTAGCAAAAAAGCTCGCCTCGCACAATTCGCTAATATCCGATTATCTGTTTTTATACTCATTCTTTGGGTTCTGTTTGTTTTCATTTTTGTTTTTCAGTCTGTTTTGTTTTAAATCTCTTAAATTCTCCGTTTTTCATGGTAGTTTAAAAAAACTTTGCTTACCTCATACATTTTTTGTATTATCCGGTCGAAACGCCCCGTTTGCGTGAAAATATGGTTATGTGCCATAAAAAAACGGCGTAAAAAACATGGCGCGCCCGGATATCTTCGGGCGCGCCAGAAAAGCATTACAAGAGGTTAGCTCACCTTATGCAGGAAGAAGTAGAGCCTGGAGTTTTCTTCGGAATCCGCATGCTCATTGCCGCAGGTGAACAGCGTAACAAACGTTTCATCGGCCGAGGGCTTTACGCCAAAGTCGATCTCGGAACGTTCGATCTGCTTGTCGATCCAAGCCTGAATTTCATCGGAATTGTTCTTCCAGTTCTTGGAGGGGGGGTACCAAGTGTTGTAATAAAGGGTATCCACATCCTCACCTGCGGGTGTTTCGTACATGGAGAACACTTCCCAATGCGCTTCCACGCCATAGATGCTGATGGTGAACACGCGGCCCTTATACGTCGTAAGATCGGGCAGAGCGCTCGTCAGATCGGGATTTTTGCACTTGCTATACTCGCAGGTAGTCTTCCCGAGATTGTACTCCTGAATATGCTGCAACTGGTGCATCATGGTGCCGCTTACGCGGGAGTTATGCCCCGTGATGATGTTGTTGGTGGTGTACTTATTATAATAAGCGTAGATGGAGGCGCTATCGGACTCCTTCTTATCCACTGTGTGGTAGTTGTAAAACCACTGATCTTCGGGGTTGTACATGATGGGGTAATCGATGTTTGTGCCTTCGATCCTGACCCAGCCCACCACGTCGTCGTTCTTTATTGCCACTTCGGCGATGTTTTCCGCATAAACGGAGGTCGCGGCAGCAACGCGGAACTGCGAAAGGGCGGCGGTGCCTATAACGTAGTTGTTGAGCGTATCGAGAGAACCGCCTGCAACGCTACCGTCGGCAGCCTTTATGATGCCGGCCGCGTACAGGAACGCACCCTCAAGCTTCGAGGACCCGTCCAGGTGCGCGCTAAGAAGCTCCGAGTCGGCCGCGTTTACAAGCGAATCGCCGTTCACATCGCCAAGGATTACAATCGTAGCATAGGCAGCACCGTCTTTTTGTACTTCAACGCCGGTAAACACCGCGTCGCTGTCGAGCATATCGGCACCGTTTGCCTTAAGGGTAATGGCCTCGCTGCCCGTGAGCGCACTGAGCACAGCCTTTGTACGAGCGGCGGTCATACCGGGCGCAAAGCCGAGAACGTAGCTTTCTTCAAGGTACGGCCTAAGCTGCCAACCGGTAACGGAAAGCTGAAAATCGCTGTCGCTGCCAAACGCGGCAACCGCGCCGTCGGCCTTCATCACAACCACATGTGCTGCACCCGCAGCAACGGCCGCAGCGCCGGTAATCGCGGAAGCATCGGCATTTTCGGGCAAGCTAAGAACTGTGCCCGCGTTGGTAACGGCGGCGGTAAGCGCATCGCCCGCGGCGATGTCTTTCACGTCCGCCCAAGAGGAGAGGTCATCCTTGGTGGAAAGCGCCTTTCCGTCTTTGGTGGCGGCAACGCTTACATCCTTGCCCGCGGCGATTTTTACGACGTTGCTCCAGCCACTGACATTGCCCTGATTGGAAGCATTGTCGCCCGCAGCAACCACGGTGCCGTCGCTCTTAAGACCAAGGGAATGATTCCCGGCGGCCGCGATCTGCACAATGCCCGTCCAAGCGGAAACATCGCTCTGCCCGGCGGCGTTGTCGCCTGCGGCAACCACAGTACCGTCGCTCTTCAGACCAAGGATGTGCGCTTCGCCCACGGCAACCGCGAAAATATCCGTCCATTCGAGCGCCGCGCTCAAAGCGTCGCTGTTTTTGCCCGTAACAAGCACTTTGCCATCTGCAGTAACGGCGGCGGTAAGCTCGCCGTAAGCGGCAACCGCGACCACATTCGTCCACTTCAAAACGTTATTTTGGCCCTGTGTGTTATGGCCGGCAACGACGAGCGTACCGTCCGAACGGGCACCAAGGCTATGCACGCTACCCGCAGCTACCATGCCAATGCCCGCGGGCTGAGAAAGTGTTAAAGCTATACCTTCCGTAGGCTGCTCCGTGGGCGCAGGGGTTTGGTTGCCGATGATGACGGCGCCGTCGTCCGGCTTGGAGCACCCCATTGCAAAAAGGACCAGCAGCGCCATAAGCAGCGCAAAAAGTTTTTTCATGTGTTTTTCTCCTTCTGAAATCACACCTAGGTGTACGGTTCCATACCGCAAACATCATACCATAATCCGTCACCACGGCAAAGTACCGCACGAGGCAGTTCATAATTATTTAACAGTCGCGACCGGCAAATAAAAGCCCTTCGCAATTTTTAAACGGTAGACGAAAGGAAAAAGTTCCCGCCTTGCGTTTAGAAAAGGACCCTTCGCCTGCGCAGCACGCCGAAAGCATGTGCCGTAACGAAAAAAAGCTGCCGTCGCCGGCAGCAAAAGTTTTTTGGGGTTATGCGTTGTCGCAGGGTGCGGGGTTTAAAATCGCGTTGTCCATCAGCATAACAAGTTCGAGCGCACTGCGGAAGGTTTCCTCGCAGCCCCCTTCAATCCACGAAACAACGCCCTGCCAGCTTGCGTTTTGGCGGAACAGAATCCGAACGCGAAACGTTGCGGCGGCACCGGTGGCCTCCTTCATTTCATAGCAAACAGGCGGGGTGAAGCTCGCCTCGGATTTGCGGAACACGCGCTTTTGCGTGGACGAGGAGGGGAAGTCGATCTCCTCCACGGTCTGTTCAATCAGCAACAGAAGCTGCATGAGATTGGAAAAGCTTTTGTGCTGCGCGAAAGAGCAATGGCAAAGCCGCCCGCTCATTTGGCGCTGCTCATAAGAGTCCACACAAATGACAAGGGAACGGTACGATTCCTGTACAATTTGCTTGTTCGTGTATGCCATAATGACACCTCAAATTATCTTACGAACTTACCATACCATAAACTGGATACACGGCGGTTACAAATCGGGTATTTTCATGCTGAATTTCATCACTTTTGAACCTGTTTTAGAGCAAATTGCGCTTCAGGCTCCAAAAAAACCACCACATTTGGTATCTATTACAAAATATTTCCATAAAAATACGGCGGATTTGCCCGCCGCACACGTATTGCGCGGCTTCCGACCTGCGTTTACTTTTATATATAAGGAAGCAACGATCTGAGCCGCGCTTTTTCCGTACTCGCAACCGGCGGCCATGAGCGCTGCGGGCTTGTGTTTTCTTGCTTTGCAGCCTCATCGCCTTTTTTGTGTAATGCAAGCAGCGAAAAGGAGCCTCTTTCAAAGCTCCTTGCCTTGTATGCGGGTCGATCCTATGATCCGAGCTTAGTCGTCGCTTCTTCCGCCGTCTATGCAGACTTTCTTTCTCCGGGACAGCGCAAGACCGCCAAAGCCACTTACAATCGCCATATAATAACCGAAATCATACCAAAACCCTTTGTTATAGACTTCATAAATGCCGAGGTCCTTATTAAAAAGGGAACCTATGAGTGAAATCGGCGCTATCCACCCATGCCAAATGCCCATAAAGAACCCCGCCGGCTTGATTTCTGAATTTGCCCCATCACCCGGGATGCAACCGCTCAAAGTCAACAGCAATAAAACAAGAACGACGCAGATTACCAGTATCTTTCTACCTTTCACAAACGCACCTTCTCTCACTTAATTTTTACCATGATACATTGTATCGGACGATAGAAGAAACCATTCTCCCTCATGCCTAAAATGCGAAACCGCCTCTTAGAGTTTGCGCGTCACCATTTCCGCATTGCGGCAGTAGTGAAGCACCGTTTCGGCGGTGATACGCCCGTTTTTATAGAGCTCCAAGAGCGAATTGTCCATACTGCACATGCCGTCCTGCGCGGAGGACTGTATGACAAAGTCGATCTGGTGGGTTTTGCTTTCGCGGATGAGGCTCCTTATCGAGCTTGTAAGATGCATGATTTCAAACACGGGCAAAAGCCGCCCATCCACCGAAGGAACAAGCTGCTGGGAAAGCACCGTTTGCAGCACCATGGAAAGCTGCACGCGAATCTGCTGCTGCTGGTTCGGGGGGAATACGTCGATGATGCGATCAATGGTGTTGACCGCGCCCACAGTGTGTAGGCTCGAAAGCACCAAATGCCCCGTTTCCGCGGCGGTCATAGCGGTACGGATGGTATCATAATCGCGCATTTCACCAAGCAAAATCACATCGGGTGCCTGCCTAAGGCACGCGCGAAGCGCGGTGAGATAGCTATCGGTATCGGTTCCTACCTCGCGCTGGCTAATGACGCTTTTTTTGTTGCGGTACAAAAACTCGATGGGGTCTTCGAGCGTTACAATGTGTGCGTTTCTATTTTGGTTGATGGCATTGATCACGCAGGCAAGCGTGGTCGATTTGCCGCCGCCCGCAGGGCCGGTAATGAGCACAAGCCCGCGCGGCTTCTGCGCGAGTTTCATGACCTCGTCGGGGATGGTGAGCGATGTTGGTTCCGGTATGTCAAAGCGTACCACGCGGATGACCGCCGCCATCGAACCGCGCTGGCGGTAGGTGCTCACGCGGAAGCGCGAAAGCCCATTGATGGAGAGGGAAAAATCATCGTCGCCGGTGGTAAGAAAGCGGTCGGTCGGGCGCGAGGCAAGCTCGTAAATGCTCTGCACCAACCGGTTTGCGGAATCCGGCATTACGGTTTCATCGTCCCGCGGGCCGATGATGCCGTCGCGCTTAAATGAAACGGGCTGGCCGGACACGATAAAAATGTCCGACGCGCCGCGCTCCACAGCTTCCTTCAAATAGTTCAAAAGTTCCTGCATGGCCAAACCTCCTTGCTTAAGCATAACGCGCCAATCCGAGCACGGCCACAAAAGTGTATGGCCGTCACAGCTTTGTAAAAACCGCTTACCGTAGACACCGCTACGCCTTCGCGGCTTTGCCGCGACCTGCCACGCCATACGCTTTTGAACCTCATTCGACCCAAACGGCATATTTGAGGTGGTTTCAAGGCGGAGGAGGGCGGCCTAGCGGCATTATTCCAACCGTCGACAACGACGAAAACGACCAAAATATACCGTTTTAGCGTGGCGCGTTATGCTTATCACGGCTCGGATGTACCCTCGCCCCGCCACACGTTGATATGCTCGTCCACGGAGTACTCAAGGGTGCTTTCAAGCCGCCATGCTTGGGTGCGGTAATTCCCCGCGCCATCCAAAACGATCTCGGCGTACAGCGCCTGATTTTCACCTGCGGCGCACAGATACCGCGCGAGATAGTGCCCGTTTTCCTGCGTGATGGATACCTTTGTGCCCGCTATCGTTTCGGGCAGGGTTTCAAGCTCCGCCTGCAACAGCGCGCGCAATACACGACTCGCCTGTTCGTCGGCTTGGTAATAGGTCTGTACGGAGGCGGCGTAGGTTCTTGCGAGCCGAAGATCCGCCGAGGCGGAAAGAAGCCCAAGCGCGCAAAGCACCGTAAGGCACAAAATGAAGAACAACATCAGCAGCATTGCGGTTCCCGCGCCTGTGATTTTAACGGGCCTGTTCATGGCATATCCTCCCGCAAGGCTGCGGCACGCAACGCAAAAAGCGCTTCGCCACCCGCATCGTAAACCGTAATATCCGCCACAGAAAGCCCGTTTTGCACCGCGGCACAAAGCCTTAGCACATACGCTGCCTGCTCCTTTTCGCAGGCGACGCCCTGTGCGTCATACGATATGCTGTAAACGCCATCCATAGGCACTTCGCCGCTTTTTATGCCGAAAAAAGCTTCAAGCGCGCCTTCTTTTCCCTTGAACACCTCGGCGGCGTTTTGGGCAAGCACTGCCGCCTGCGTGATGGCCGCGCTTTTTTGCCGCATCTCGCGCGCATCCGCAAAAAGCTTCACACAAAACGCGGCGGCGACCGCGAGCACCAAAATGGAGATAAGAAGCTCCGTCAAAAACAAAAGGGAGCCGTTGCGGCGGGGGAGGGTTTTCATAAGCTACCTCCGCCGCTTCTGAGCGTCAGCAAAAGCGTTTGGCGCATTCCGTCCGCTTCGTATTGGAGCGTAATCGTTCCATCCGTAAGCGAAAATCGCGTCTGCGCGCCCTCCACAATTAAGGTGCCGGAGCTATGGTCAAACTGCGAAATATCCTCCGAAAAAAGCTCGTATAGCCCGCCGTCTGTTGCGTACAACACGGTCGTATAGCGCGTACCCTCATGCATTTCGTACAAAAACAACGCGTTGTACCCGTCGAATTCGCCGACTTCCAAAGCATCTGCCGCGTCGTAATGGCGCACCTTGCTCACAATGTAGGCAATGCCGGTGCGCGAAGTACCGTTTGCTGCCACTTCCGCCTCCGATGCTCGATAGGCGCGCACGGAAAGTGCCAGCACAAAAAACGCGCAAAGCGCGAACACCACAAGCAACAGCAGGGTAAAAAGGGTGCTGGCGGAATCCCGCCGTTTTTGTGCCATAAAAGCCTCCCGCGACTGCCCGCGCGCCGCGCAACCGTTTGTTAGGAGAGCGGAATCACCGTGATTTGCGGCATCATGTTGGAACCAAACACCTCGTAAACCACCGCATAGCGCGTTTCGTCCACGCGCACACCGTAATGCTCGCGAAGATAGGCATAATCGGGCGGGTAGATGCCTTCAAGTGCATAGCAGCTCACCGCAGCGCGGCGGATGCTTTCTTCGGCGATTTTTGCACCAGCGCCGTTTGTAGAGCGCGCAGCCGAGGCAATGCCGTATACGGCAATGCCCAAAAGAACGAGCACTGCCAGCACCGCCGCAACGGGCGAGAAAAAGCGAGAAATGCGTTTTGTAGCATGCTTCATGGCCGCTTACCCGATGGAGGACATGATGCTTGCAAGCGGGAGCATCACGCACAGCAAAATGCCGCCGATGATCACAGAGGTGGTAGCGACAAGCGCGGGTTCAATGCGCGCGACGAGTGCGTCCATGCGCTCCTGCGCCAAAGCATCCGCGCGCTCGGCAATGTCCGCCATTACGGCTTCGGTCGCGCCGGTTTTTACGCCGAGGCCGACCATGCGGCTGTCACGCGCGCCAAGAAGCCCGCTCAAATGCAGCGCGTCGTCAAACTGCTTTCCCTCGCGCACGTAGGCGGCGCATTTGTCTATCTTTTGTATGGCATCACGCGCACCGTCGGAGAACATCGCTTTAGCAAGGATGAGCGCCTCGTCCGTATCAAGGCCGCTCGCGAGCGCCATCGACATAGCGCTTGCAAAGCGCGCGCGCGTTACGGCGCTGCCGGTTTTCGTGGCCGAAAAACGGTCGTTCACGATTTTTTGTACAGAAAGGCGTAGCTTTTTACTCACGGAAACCGCCAGCAAAAGCAAAACAGCCAACGCGAATACCGCCAACAACACCAAAACGGCGGTGGAAACGGAGCGCGAAAGCTGCATCAAAAAAAGCGCGAGCGGCGGCATTTCAAGGCCGAGCTGCGCAAACACACCATCAAACACGGGAAGCACGCCAAAGATGAGCGCAAGCACCACCGCAAGCATGATCAAAACCAGCACCGCCGGATACGCAACAGCATTTCGGATGCTTTTTTTGAGCGCAAGCTGCCGCGCGTAATGCTCGGAAAGCGCTTTCAGGGAAGCCTCGAGCCGGCCGGTTTTTTCCGCAACGCGAAGCACGCCACGAAGATATGCGGGAAATACGCCCGCGTCCTCGAATGCGACGCTCAACGAAGCGCCGTCTTCACAGCGCGCAGAAAGCTCCTTCATAAGCGCAGCAGAAGCTGTTTCGTTGTCGTCGTCGTGCAGCATCAAAAACCCGTCCGCAAACGGGACGCCCGCGCGGACGAGCAGCGAAAGCTCAAGGCAAAGAGAGCTCAAATAGGCGTCATCCAAAAAGTTCCGCTTCATGGCTGCACACAAGCGCGGGAAACCTGCCTCGCCGCGCCCTTTCCAAACATACCCTATTACCGATTATAATATAAAATCGCCGCTCATTCAAGAAAAGCGGCGAAAGGAAGGGCTTTTTGAGGAATTTTCAAGGTTTGTTTAATAGAGGAACTTCGCCGTATAATTGGCTGCGTTTTCCACATACTTTACCATTTCGTCGTCGCCATCGGTGGAAAGGAAGGTGGGATCCATAAGCTTCCACGTCGCCCCGTCAAAGAAGATAACCCCGTCCACCCATCCGCCTTTTTCGGTATAGGTGTTGATCCACGCATGATACAAATCTCCCGTGTAGCCGACCACGAGCTTGGTGGGAATGCCGAGGCTTCTTAACATGGCGGTCATGAGCGAGGCATAGTCGAAGCAGATGCCCTTTTTGCTTTCGAGCACCGCATCAAGATCCGGAAGGTAGCCGCTCTTTATGTTTTCGGCAAGCTCATAATCGTAGTTGAGGTTGTTGACAACGTAGTCAAATACGATTTCAATTTTTTTGAGCGGGTCGGTCACGCCCTGCGTGAGCTTTTGCGCAAGAAGCACGCCCTTGGTTTGGGGCGTGTAGTTGACGAACTGATTCGGTGTCAAAAATGGAACAAACTCGTCTTTGAGCGTTACCTCAAGCTTCGCGTCAAGCACGAGTGCGTATTTGGAATCGTAAGCATTTTCGTACACGGCTGCTGTGTAGGCACCGTTTCCGTCGGAGAGGGGAAATACGACATACTCTCCGTTGCGTGGCAAATTGTAGGTGTATGCCGTGCCGCTTGGGCCGCTGATGATTACCTTCATGCGCTTCTCGCCGCTTTTGAGGCAGCGGATCATCACATATCCATCCTCTGTGTTTGAGGCATCGATCAAGGCGGTTTCGTTTTTGTAAACGGTTGTTCCGGAAGCCTCCGGCAACAGAAGCGAAGATACCGCCGGGCTTTGGGCGAGCGGTGCGATATCAAGCTCCATTTCCACGGTAGAGGCGGGCGTTTGATAGATCGGCACTTCAGACGGCTCTATCACTGTGTTTTCGGCAGGAGCGGCGGAGCAGCCACCAAAGAGGGCGCTTAGCGCAACAAGCAACGACAGCGCATAAAAAACCTTTTGCCGCATAAAGCACCTGCCTTCCAAAAGCGAGAGGGAAAAACGCCGCGCACGACGCACATCGTAACCGGTTGTAACAAAAGTACAGCGACAAATTTCGCGGAAAGATTCGAAAAATCCGTTTTGCAGCACATTTGGTTTCAAAAATAGTAACATATTGCATCAAAAAAGTAAATATGTACGTGTGCAGCAGGTTGCCGCCGCACCGCGAATCGTGTAAAATAAGAAAAGAAATCTTCGTTTCAAACTCTTTTTCGCCGCAATGCGGCAGGAGAAACGCAATGCCAAAAAAACAAAAACTTTACATTGGAATGCTTGGCGGTTTTTCGCTCACTTACGGCGATAAGTGCATCAGCGACCAGACCATACGCTCCAAAAAAATATGGGTTCCGCTCGAGTATCTTATATCATTCCGTAACCGCGAGGTTTCGCAGAACGAGTTGATCGAGCTTTTGTACCCCAACGGAAAAAGCGACAATCCGGGCAATGCGTTAAAGACGCTGATCTTTCGCATTCGCGCGGTGCTCGACGAGCTCGGCTATAAAGATGGGCGCGACATGCTTGTGCACTACCGCGATTCTTACGCATGGAATCCGGATATGGATTTTGAAGTGGATGTGGATCGCTTTGAGCTTCTTTGCAAAAAAGGCGCCTCCATCCAGTTCAGCGACGAAGAGCGCATTGAGGCGTATCTTGAAGCCATTGAGCTTTACAAGGGCGATTTTCTTCCCATGTCCGCTTACGAACCTTGGGTGATCCCGCTCAACGCCTATTATCACAACACCTATCTCAACGCCGTGCACAACGCCGTGAACATGCTTCGAGCGCTTGAGCGCTACTCCCAGATCGTAAAGATCTGCCAAAATGCCATTGCAATCGATAAATACGACGAGTTCCTTTATTATAACCTCATCCTTGCGCTGGTGGAGCTGAAAAACCCGCAGGCGGCGCTTGCGCAATATAAGGAAATGACGGATCTTTTCTACGGCGAGTTTGGCGTTACTCCCTCCAAGGAGCTGATGGCGCTCTACAAAGAAATCACAAAGGCGACGCGCGGCGTGGAAACCGATTTGAGCATGATCAAGGAAGCAATGCGCGAGGAAGCCGAAACCGGCGGTGCCTTCTACTGTGAATACGAGGTGTTCAAGGACATTTACCGCCTAGAGGTACGCGCCGCGGAGCGCACGGGCAACTCGCTTTATTTGTGCCTCATCACCGCAAACGGGAAAACGGGCACGCCTCCCTCCGCAAAAACGCTCAACAGCGCCATCGATAAGCTGCGTGAATGCATCAAGGGTTCGCTGCGCCGCGGCGACGCGTACGCGCGTTACAGCGTATCGCAGTTTATTTTGATGCTGCCTGGAACGACCTACGAAACAGGAAGTATGGTGATCGAACGCATCCTCAAGCGCTTCTATCGCGAAAACCCGCGCGCATCGGTGGTACTTGCGTACTCCATTCAGCCGTTCGAAATTGGATTGAACTAAACATCGCTTCAAAAACCAAGCCGGGCATTTTGCCCGGCTTATTTTTATCCGTATCGGCACGGCAAAATAAATGCAAAAAGCCCGACCGACGTCGGTACGTCGGCCGGGCAAGGAAATCAAACGGTTGTGACGCGGTCAATAGCAGGCCACGTTCAGCTCGCCGCTCTCAACAAGCGCGATGAAAAGCCGCCCAAGGCTTGGATCAAACTGCTTGCCGAGGTTGATACGTATCTCATCGAGTGCAGCATCGAGGGGCATGGGGCTCTTGTAAGCACGTTGGGAGATCATGGCGTCGAATGAATCCGCAATGGTAAGGCAGCGCGCACCGATGGGGATGCTATCGCCCGCGATGCCGCGCGGGTAGCCGTTCCCGTCATAGCGCTCATGATGCCCCAGCACCAGCGGCGTTACATAACTCAGAGAAGGTAGGTGGCGGATCATTTCCACCGAGCGTTCCACATGCTTGCGCATGACGGAAAACTCCACATCGGTAAGCTTCCCGGCCTTGGAGAGGATTTCGTCCGGGATGGCGATTTTGCCGATGTCATGAAGCAGCCCCGCCTGCCGTACAGCCTCCACCACTTCCGCGCTAAGCCCTGCAGCTTGCGCGAGGCTTGCGGCATAATGGGAGACCGAGAGCGAATGGTTAAAGGTGTAATGATCCTTGGTATCGATGGCGGCGGTGAGGGCATAGATCGTGGAGGAATATTCCTGGATGATGGTTGCGCGGTCACGCTGATCGCCGTCCTGGTCAAACAATTCTGGCGAGTAGGTAACAATACGGTTTTTGCCGTCGCTCTTGGCGCGGCGCACCGCTTGACCGGCAAACGACATGAGCTGGCGCGGGTTTTCCGCCGCAGAAGGGTAGGCGGATATGCCCGCGGAAAACGCAAGAAACATCGTGGGGTCGGAAGAAACGCCAAGATGCTCGGCGAGCTTGCTCTTTACCTTGATCGCATACTTTCCGGCCGTAACGGCATCGCTCGTAGGCAAGCTTACGGCAAATTCGTTGCACGCATAGCGCGCGATTGTGGCGTTGCCCTTGATGCAGTTTTTCAGGATCTCTGAAAACTGCACAAGCATGGCGTCGCCTTCGTCGTTGCCGTAAAGCTCGTTATAAAGGCGAAAATCGTCAAGGTTGAACAGAAGCACCGAAAGTGTGCCGCCGTTTGCGCGGTTGAAGTCGCTCTCGAGCTTTTCCATGAAATAACGGCGGTTATAAAGGCCGGTCAGCGAATCGCGCTGCGCCTCCAAGTTGGTTTTTTCGTAAAGGGTGGCATTTCTGAGCGCGATGGAAAACACCGGCAGCACGGACGTTAAAAGGCTCATTTCCTCGCCGCCGTACTTCTTGCGGTCGGATTTGCGCGACAGCAATGTAAATCCCATCAGCGCGCCGTCGGCATTCATTGGCAGAATCAGCTCCGTGTCGAAAATGCTCAGGATGCGCGCTTCATGCTCGTCCATCATGCCGTAATGGGTAGTTTGCTTAAAGTCCGAAAATTGCACGATACCGTCCTGGTCTTTCAACCACTCGGCAAGCTGGCTGTCGGGCGCAAACTCCATGCGCCTGTCAAGCCCAGCCGAGCGTCCGGCGCAGGCATAGCGCCCATCTTCCTCGGAATGCAAAAACACATACGCCCGCACGGACGGCAGCGTTGAAAGCAAAAAGTCGGTCAATGCGTTTACAAGGTCACCCAAATTGAGCAGTCTGCTTGCTGCTAGCGAAAACTCTTTGAATTTTGCGTTGCGGAGCGCCTGTTCTTTTTCAAACAGCAGCCCATAAAGCCTGTTGATCGCGAGAAAAACGCAAAGCGCCGCAAGGCAGAAGAACAGCGTAAGCGCAACTTCTTTGTACTTTGCAAGCGAGGAAAACAATGTATCAAACAATTTGGCAGCCGCCTCATGCGCCACTGCAACCAGAACGAGCGTAATAAACGCCCAGAGGAAATACAGCACGCCCATGCTGATGCCGTGAGAAAGGCGGTTGATGCGCCGCTTGTAAAGCACGTAGTAAATGCCAAATGCGTTTACGGTGCACGCCAGCGTATCAAACGGGAAGCCTGCAAACACTTTGAGGCAGTGAAGTAACACACCTAAGCTCAAAAGCCCGAGTCCCGATGCCACGCTGAAAAAGCCCGAGCGCTTTGCGGTATCCGTACGGCCTTCTCGATAAAGCCGCATGACCGAGGGGGCTATCAACACAGCTGCGAGAACCGCGGGTAGAAAGATAGGCCAGCGGAAATGATGCGTAATGTACCATTCTCCCTCGCTGATATGGACAACGGGCGCATCGGCGAACACATCTGTAAACAGCACAAGCGCTGCCGCAAAAAGCGTAAGCGCAAAATAAAGCTGCCTTTGCCTACGATATTCAAGGCCAAGGTAGCGTAACGTTATGTTGTAATAGCAATATGGCACAAAGAAAAGAGCCGCCTGCGCGATTTTATACCAAAACGCGCTGCCGGGAAAAAAAGCAAGACGCATCAGAAGCGAGCCGAGCGTCATCACAAGATACGCGCCCAGCAGCCCCATAAACGCAAACATGAGCTTATTCTTTTTTACGGTGGACAGGGAAATAAACAGGAACAGGTTGCATAAAAAAGCAAACATCGGAACCATCAAAAATGCCGTATGGTTCGTTGACAAGCTGCTCCCCCCAATCTTTCCCCCAAGGATCGCATCCATGCGCCGGGTCGCCAATATAGGTTTGCTTTTACACAACTTTTATGGGGAAAACCAAATGTCCCCTGAATGCCGCTTCGGCATAAAAAAGCCAAAACTAGCCTCCGCATAAAAACCCGCAGCGAAAGCACCGTGCAGTTTGCCGGATTCCCCCTCCGGCCTTTTGGGATACGAATACAAAACGGTAAATTTCCCCAAATTTATCGCGAACATATAAAGTTTAGTAGCTTTTGACAAAAAAATCAAGCAAAGTTCATAAAAATTGCAAGCTTTGGATGTTTTATGCACAAATGAAACCCACTCTTCCTCTTTTTGCCGGATCCCATGGGATGATTTCAGTGTTCGAGAACGTTTAAGTTGTATGCGGCAATGCTCATGTAGCAGCGCTTCATGTTTTTAACATAATAGCAGGGGGCGAACGGCACGCCGTTCGCCCCCTTGGAGTTCATAGGTCGCGGTTTTCTCTGAAGATCGACGCACGCCTATTTTGGCTGCTTCATCGTAAGAGAAATACGCTTTTTCTTTACATCCACAGCCAGTACCCATACCTTTACCACGTCGCCAGGCTTTACCACGTCGGAAGGGTGGCGCACATACGAATTGGAAAGTTCTGAAATATGCACAAGCCCGTCCTGATGCACGCCGATGTCCACAAACGCGCCGAAATCCGCTACGTTTCGCACCGTGCCGTTGAGCTCCATGCCCGAGACAAGGTCTTCCATATTCAAAACGTCGCTTCGCAAAACGGGGGCAGGCAGCTCGTCGCGCGGATCGCGCCCCGGCTTTTGAAGCTCCGCCACGATGTCGCGCAGGGTCAAAATACCTACGCCGCAGCGCTTTGCGGTTTCCTCCTCGCCCATTTCCTTTACGCGCGCAGAAAGGCCGCTGAGTTTAAACTGCCGCACATCCTCCTCCGTAAAGCCGCAAAGCTTCAAAAGCGTTTTTGCTGCCTCGTAGGATTCGGGATGCACGCCGGTGTTGTCGAGGATCTCACGGCTCTCAGGTACGCGCAAAAATCCCGCACACTGCACATAGGTACGCTCGCCGAGCTTTGCGACCTTCAGCGCTTCCTTGCGCGCGCGAAATGCGCCGTTTTGCTCGCGGTAGGTAACAATGTTCTGCGCAACCGCCGGCCCAATTCCTGAAACTCGGCTCAAAAGCGGGGCAGACGCGGTGTTGAGGTCCACACCCACAGCATTCACGCAGGCTTCCACAACGCCGCTAAGCGCACCGTCAAGCCGCGCCTCGGGCATATCGTGCTGGTATTGTCCAACGCCGATGCTCCGTGGGTCGATCTTCACAAGCTCGGCAAGCGGGTCCTGCAAGCGCCGCGCGATGGAAACGGCGCTTCGCAGCGAAACGTCAAACTCCGGAAATTCCTTTGCGCCAAGCTTTGACGCCGAATACACCGATGCGCCCGCCTCGTTTACAATCACATAGCCGATGCCGCTCATGCCGTGAATGGTATCCGCCACGAATTTTTCCGACTCGCGAGAGGCGGTGCCGTTGCCGATGGCGATCACCTCGATGCGGTGCTTTTTGATGAGCGCCTTCAAAGCCTGCTCCGCTTCCGCCACCTTGTTGTGCGGCGGCGTGGGGTAGATGACGGCGGTTTCGAGCA
>JAEZGQ010000024.1 GCA_023416895.1 Bacillota bacterium
GTAACGGCGCTGGTTTCGTCAAAGCCGCTTTGCATCGGCACGATTGCCGAAGAAACAGACGCGCTCGTCGTTGCGTTCAACGGCGGCATGTTTGGCGGCCTTGCGGCTGCACAAGCCATTTTCGGCACGCTCAACCCAAGCGGAAGGCTCCCAATCTCGTTTCCACGCCATAGCGGTCAGTTGCCGGTTTATTACAACAGCCTTCCGGGCTGGCACGGCGGCAAATATATGGATTTGCCCGCCGAGCCGCTTTTCGTGTTCGGCGAAGGGCTGTCGTATACGAAATACGCCTACGCGAACCTTGTTTTTGATCAAAAGAGTTTTGTCCTTCGCGTTGACGTAACGAACGAGGGAGATATGGACGGCATTGAAACCGTGCAGGTTTACTTCAATGACCGCGTAAGCTCGGTACTTACCCCGGTGAAGCAGCTGATTGCGTTTGAACGGGTAGCGCTCAAGGCAGGTGAAACAAGGCACGTATGCTTTGCGTTGACCACGGAGGATTTTTCGCTCGTAACGCCCGACGAACGCCGCGTTACGGAAGAAGGCAGCTTTTTTCTTATGGTCGGTTCCAGTTCACGCGATGAGGACCTTTTAAAAACTGAATTTGTGTTATAAAGCGCATAAGTCCAAGGTTTATAAAAAAAGCCGTTTTGTTGCTTAAAACGCAACAAAGCGGCTTTTTTACAAGCGGAAACCTTCCTATGTGCAGAAGTGGTATTTCCTTCATAAACCATACGCATTTTGGCAATAGTAATGACAGCAAAAAAAGGAGGAATTCATCATGATTACACTTAAGGACAGCGTTACAAAAGAAAACCTTTTGAAGGCTTTTGCAGGAGAATGTCAGGCATGGCGGCGCTACGAACTCGCCGCGTCACAAGCGAAGTCGCAAAATCTCTACGTTTTGTACTCTATTTTTCACTATACCGCAGAACAGGAAAAAGAGCATGCCGAGGTATATTACAACCACCTAAAGGAGTTCAACGGGCAGGAAATTTCAATGTGCGGCGATTATCCAATCGATCACTCTCCCAACATGGCGGAGCTTTTGCAGCTTGCCTCTGAGCACGAGGCCGACGAGCACGGCACAATCTACCCATCCTTTGGAGACAAAGCCAAGGAAGAGGGGTTTTTAAACATTGCAAACTCCTTTTACATGATCGCCGCAATCGAACAAACACATAGTCAGCGGTTTGCGCGCTACGCACAGTTGATGCAAAACAATCAGCTTTTCCAAAGCGTTTCGCCGACTTCGTATCTTTGCTTGAACTGCGGCCACATACATACCGGTACTGCCGCGCCACAAGTTTGCCCGGTTTGCAGCCACAATCAGGGATACTTTGTCCGTCTGGAGGAATCGCCCTTCGTACATTGACTTTCCTCATCCTGCCGGGCAAGACATAAGCGATAAGGGTCTGTTTAAAACAATGAAAAAGCGCCTTATGGCGCTTTTTCATTGTTCAGGGAAGCGGTTTTAACTTCCTTGCCGGTACATGGCGGCAACCGCGCTTCGGATTTCTTGATAGCTTGTACAGCGGCAAAGGTTAGATTGTAGCCATTCTTCAATGACATACTCCGTCGGCATTACGGGATACTGCATTTTAAGTGCATGGCAAACCATCAAAAAGCCCGAGGTGCAGTATCCGCACTGAAAGGCGTTTTTCTCCACAAAGCACTTTTGAATTTCCGCGGTTCCACCGAGCCCCTCTACCGTGGTTATACTATGACCTTGCGCCTCCACGGCGAGCACCAAACATGACTTTGCGGGCCACCCGTCCATGATAACGGTGCACGCGCCGCAATCGCCGTTTTTGCAGCCGGGCTTTGCGCCCGTCAAGCCAAGCCCATCACGAAGAACGTCGAGCAGCAAATCGGACGGGCGCACCGCCAACTCGTGCACAGCCCCGTTGACATTAAGCTTTACAACCGTTTTCCCCTCATACCTTACCATATTCCCCCTCCTCCAAAAGAGCTAGCAGCGTATTTTCGAGAAGGAACAGGCGGTACTCGCCGGAACCCTCCGCGTCGCCATAAGCTGGTTCGCCCATAAGATCGATCGCCTTTTTAGCGCGTTCCTCAAAAGGAAGCGAGTGGTCATTCAAAACCTCTTCCATTTTCACACCGCGAAACGGGTGCGCACACAAGCCCGAAAAAGCCACGCGCAATTCGCCGTCTTTTTGCAGGGCCGCCATGCTTACCAGCGGATAATCGATTTTTTCGTTCGTCGTATGCTTTGCGTGAAAATGCGGTGCAGTAAGCGCCCAACGCGGCACGCTGAGCTGCACCACGAGGTCGCCCGGTTCAAGCCGAATGCGCCCGTCGAAAACGCTTTGGAAGCTGACCGTACGAAGGCCTTCCTTTCCAAGCAGTTGAATGGTGGCATCCGAAAGCAAAAGGGGAAGGCTTGTTTCCCGATACATGATGGTGCCGCACAAATTGCCGCCCAAGGTGATTCTGCACTGGTTTGTATGGTCGGCAATTCTGCCGCAGGAAAGCGAAAGCAGCGGAAAACGCTTCGATTCCTTGATTTGGTTGAGCGTACAGGCGGAGCCGATGTGAAGCGCATCCTGATTTTCAAAAAGATACTGGCATTCCGGAATCGTTTTGATGTCGATCACCGCGCCCGGGTGGACACTCCCTGCACGGCTCATCGTAATAATCTCGCTGCCACCCGCGTAATACATGGGGTTTTTCCCTTCGGCCGCAAAACCCCGATAAGTATCGTACGCATCCCTGAGTGTGTTCGCCCGGCAATAAATGAAGTCAAACGGGATCATGCTCACCCTCCCGAACGGCGTTCCATATTCGCTCCGGCGTAAGAGGCAAAAAGAAAAACTCCTTTCCGAATGCTGCGGAGAGCGCATTACCAAGCGCTGCGGGGATGCCGATGATACCATGCTCCGAGTAGCTTCGCAAGCCGTAAGGGGCCTCCTCTTCCGGCGTTTCCAAAAGCCCCACGCGATAATCCGGCTCCTGGCCGATGTGTAAAATCTTATAGGTGCGCAAATTTGGCATCTGAGAGATTCCCTTTTCGTTGTAGGAGAAGGTTTCCCGGCTGGCCATGCTGATTCCCATCGCCATGCCGCCCGCGATCATGGCGCGCATCAATTCAGGATTTACCGCCTTCCCCACGTCCATCACCGTTGACGCCGAGAGGATGCGATAGGAGAAGGTTTTCAAATCGGCCTCCACCTCAACGACCTGTGCGCCAAGCGTCCATGCGGGGCCCGTTTTCCCTTTGCCGTTTTGCGG
>JAEZGQ010000038.1 GCA_023416895.1 Bacillota bacterium
TTCTTCATTTTGCACGGCATTGGCCGGCCAGTCAAGCGTCGCACAAAACCTGCGCGAAGTATGCGCTTGTTTGCTGATATGGCATGTCGTCACACAGGTAGCACAGCACAAGCATCCGTTTCTCATCAAACAATGCGTACAAGCCGCGCGGAAGTATTCCGCGCGGCCTGTTTGTTCTCATGCGTTTTCGTTTCGATTTAGCTTACCTTCACATAATCGTCCACAGCGTAGCCAAGTTTACCGCCGCAGTTCAAAAGATACCAGCCGTCCGTGAGAAAATATGCCGTGACGCTTGATCCCTTGCTCAAAAGCTGTATGACTGAAGCGGATAGGCTTGCGGAGGTACGAAGGTTCACCTGTGCGGTGGTAACGGCGCTCAGTGCCGTTGCGTTTTCAACAACCGTGGGGATGCCGGCGCTACCCGAGGCCGTTACACTCGCGTAGGCCTTGTACACAAAGCCCGTTCTCCCTCCGTACAGCACATAATACCATTCGCTCGTCTGCCCAAGGATTTGAAAGGTTTCCCCCGCCTTTAGCGTGGAAAGCAACTTTGCGTTTGTACCCGCCGCGCTTCTAAAGTTGAGCGTACCGGTAGCTTTTCCCGTAGCAAGCGTAAGTGCTGCGCCACCGGAGGCACTTGGGCTCTGCACGCCTGATGAAGTAGACGTGGATTTTGACGTTACCTTTACATATTGCGCGTAAAGGTATCCACGCGTACCGTTGTAGCTGACCTCATACCAGCCGTTGGAAAGCGAATACAGCGTAACCGTTACGCCCTTTTTGAGCTGGGTGATTTTTTTTGAGCTACTGCTTGGACCGGTACGGAAGTTGACAGCACCAGTCGTTACGCCTTCGCCAATGACGGCCCCGCCTTCCGAGGTACCCGTATTCGTCTGCGGGGTGCTCGTATACGATTGCGTTACTTTTATATATTTGCTGCTCACATAGCCGATTTTCCCATCGGAGAGCTTTATCTTATACCAGCCATCCTTCAACTCGTAAAAGAGGACTTCCAAATTTTTTGCCAGCGTACCGTAAGAACTGTACGAGGTACCGGGGCCGCTTCTGCAATTGACGTTGCCCGTGGTAACGCCAAGGCCTATGGCGCCGCTCAGGTCGACCGCGCTTGAAGGCTTCCCGCCCGCCCCCAACGCAACCGTGCCAGTAATGGTAACATAGTCTTTATGCACATAGCCGAACGAATCGCCCACAAGCACATAGTACCAGTCCCCCGTGAGGGAATACGCATACAGGCCGGTGTTTTTGTCGAGCACGCGAATGATTTGATAGGAAACTGCCGGCCCCACGCGGAAGTTGGTGTTGCCATTGTTGATGTAGCCCACAGAAACCATGGTTTGCGCCGAAGAAGGAACCGGCGTTGCGCTTACCGTTGGCGTGGCTGCGGCATTTGACGTAATGCGCACATAATCTTTGCTCAAATACCCTGTAAGCGTACCGTTTGATGCAAGGTACCAATTGCCGGACTCGCCGTAAATGGTTACGGCAACTCCCTTTTGAAGCTCCATCATGACTGAATAGCTGGTGGATGGGCCAATGCGGAAATTCACGGAGTCTATGGTTACACCATAAGCGAGCACAGGCGGCATGGAAACCGTAGCCGTAGGCGCGGCGGTGGTTCCCGGCGTAGGTGCTGGGGTATTCGGATCAGCGGAAATTGCTCCGGTGATTTCCACATACGAGGAGCTGATGTACCCCGGCGTGCCGCCGACCGACACATAATACCAAGAGCCGGTTTTGGAATAAACGACGAGCGCCGTGTTTTTGGCGAGCTTCGCAATCACCGTGCTGGAGGATGTGGACGGCTGGCTGCGGAAGTTTACACCGCTTCCCGTGACCCTGCCGGAGTAAAGCGTTTGCGCGGGGGTCGTACCGGGCGACGGCGACGCGCTTATTCCGGGCAAAGGCACTGCGTCCAGATATTTCAAGTAATCTTCGGAAATATAGCCCGCGTTGCCGTTATATACGGCGTAGGCCCAACCGTTTTCCCTGCCGTAAACATTCACCTGTGTGTCTTTGGGAATGGTGGTGATTTTGGTGCTGCCCGCGTCCGGTTTTTTGCGGAAGTTCACACCGCCCGTGGTTACAGCAAGCACAAAGCTGCCTGTGGGCAGTTTGTTGTTGTTCACAGGGTCAACCGGCGCAGCAAAATTCATGTAGGAAAGCGTAGCTCCAGGGTAATAAAACGCCAAGATGCTCTGGTAGCTTTGTCCGGACTTGGCTCGTTGCTCGGCGCCTCTTTGGCTTAAGCCTACGCCGTGCCCGTAGCGGACATGGTAAAAATAATAGTAACCATCGCCTCTGTCCTCGCCCCAATAGATACGAAGCGAACTGTTGGTGAAAACACCGTTGGTCGCAAGGTCGCTCAAGCGGAACGTTACGGAGATGTTATCCATCTGCGCCAGTACATTGCCGCCGCCATCCACACTGCTGGCCTTGAGCGTAACCGTGGCACGCGTAAGGTTTCGCAAGCAACCGGAATATGCGGCGTCGGAAGTCTGCGCGGCGTAGATATAGTCGAGATAGTTAAGAGAGAGACCCGTTTGCGCGGAAGCAAGGTTCAAAAGATACGTGTAAAGCGCGTCCGAGCCGCTGTATGCGCCAACGGGGCCAAACGGGATGCGGCGTTTTTCGCTCAGAGAAAGCGTATTGGCAAAGTCATAATCGTCAATGGAAATGGCGTAGCCGGTGCTGGAGCGGCCCGACCATGCGTAGGTTGGCAAATTGGTTTCACCGCCGTTGCTCGCAGCAAAATAGGAGCGCAAAATCGACCCGTTCACCGTGAGGACCTCGTTGAGCGTGGAATCCACAGCGTTCATCACGTTGGTATAGCTTGAGCCATAGCCCTTGTATACCTGTTCGGAAGAAGTATCCCCGATGTCGTAGTCGCCGGAGGAGCTCATTTGGTTCATGACATAACCCTTGGCGGCAATGGCCTGCGCCTTGAGCGCGTCGATGGGGTAAAGGTTGTTCATTTCAAAACCCACCACGCCGTAGAGGTAATGCGCCATAGGCACATGGTTGACCACCTGAATGTAACCGCTGCTTGTGAGCTTCAACACAAAATGCCCAAGGTAATTGCGGCCATTGAGCACCGCGTACCCAGCTGTGCGATCCACACGTGTGCGGCATATGGTAACTGTTTTTCCGGCATAAAGAAGCCCATCCGCGGAATGCGTTACGGTCATCTGTGAGCCTTCAACGCTTACCGTAAGCGTACCACCGGTAAACTCCGCGCCGCTTTCCGCAATAAAATACGCACCCGATATGTAAAATTTGAGCGTCGTCGCATTGTTCGTGGTAAGCTTCACCCTTACCCAGCTGTAATCGGTAGCAGCCTGCGCTTTTGCGGGCGGCAAAAGCATAAGCAACATAAGCGCAGCCAAAACAAGTGCGGCAGATTTTCGCATAAGTACCCTCCAGATAGCAAGCCATGAACAAAAAAATGAAATTTTTGTTATATTCTTTGTTATTTTAGCACACGCGTGTTCCCATGTGTACGCTTTCTGTGTTGAATTCACAGACTATTCAGTTTTTGTTCATACAATACTATTCGGAAGGAATCACGATCTCCGCCAGTGTTTTTTTGCATCCCATGCGTTTTTTACCCCAAAACAAAAACTTAGCCGCGATGCATCTTACATCGCGGCCGTCAAGGCTTGAGGGTCATGGTGTGCAGAGGTGGTTATCGTGTGCCTTTTGCCTAAAAATGCATAAGCATACGGAAAGCGGGCGTTGCCGCCCGCACAAAAGGCTTCTTTCAGTTTTCCATCTGCTTGCCCATGAAATGCGCTGCGGTTTCGCAGATTTTCATCTCGAGGTTGCTCATTTCCGTTCCGTCGTCGCGGCTCAGAAGCATTACCGCGCCGATGGCGTCGCCTGCAGCAATGATGGGCACAATAACCTGCGCGGTATAAGCGTCGCCCTCCTCATCGGCCGTAACGCCAAGAAGCATTTCGTTTTTTGCGCGCGAACGCACCACGCGCTCACGATTGCGCATTACCTGCTCAACATCCTCGTGGACGGGTTTGTCCATAAGCTCGCGCTTGCTGCCGCCAGACACCGCAATTACATTGTCCTTGTCGCAGATAATGGCAATGTGCCCGAGCGCCTGATGCAGCGATTCAGCGTACTCCTTGGCAAAGTCACCCAACTCACCGATGGGGGAATACTTTTTAAGAATGACCTCGCCTTCCCGATCCGTGAAAATTTCCAAAGGGTCGCCTCTGTTAATAACATTGAGAGAGTAAACCTTATCCTTCTGATTTGTTGCGCTATGAACAAACACCTCAGCTTCCGTGGAGCTGCTTTGCCCTGAGCTTTCTTCCTTCACTTCCAGCAAAGCCGCAATGTCCGCTTTCAACGATATATCAATACGATCCTCATAGACTATAATTTTATTGATAACAATTTCCAAATCGTTTTTGCCTAGTCGCGGTTTCTCTAAAATAGCATCAAATACATCAATAGCTGTTTTGGCTAGTTTGTTTGAGTTTTCGAGGATGGATTTCTCCCTTTCAAGAATCTCTCTTTGGCTCTCAAATCCTTTAATCCGAGCAATGAGTTCTTGTTCCACTTCATCGTACAAAGTATCTATTAAGTCTGCATCATTCGGACGCTTAATCTTCTCAGACACTTTTGTCTTTATAATGCCTTTTAGTTGATCCCGAACATTTGCGATATTACGTTCAATGGTTGATAATGTGACTTCTTTGGTTTTTACAATCTCAGCCTCATTTTTCACGGTATCATTAAGT
>JAEZGQ010000063.1 GCA_023416895.1 Bacillota bacterium
AGCTTCAAAAGCAAATTGGCGGTGGCCGATTCGTGCTTCATGAAGTAAACGGGCGCGCATACGAGTGCAAGGTAATAGCCCGCAAACACGGAAACAGAAGAACGCGGCGCAAAAAACAGCTGCGAAACACCGGGATCGAGGCCTTTGAGTTCCGGTGGCGGCGGGGCGTTGGGTTTGTCCGGCTTTTGGAACATATCCGTGAGCGCGCTGTATAGGCAGTGTGGGCAGGTGGTCACATCGTAATACAAAGGCTCCACACCTTTGTAGCGGTTACGCATGTCCTTATCGGTGTGCTCAATCATCAGCTGCGAGGGTTTCACGCGCAGCGATTTGAAATTCTTCTTACAAACGGGGCATACATAGCTTTTTTCCATCAGGCGCACCATGTCCGAGTTGTCCATGGTGAGCTCGTAAGTGCCGTGGCCTTCGGGGAACAATGAAAAGTTGACGTTTTCGGGTGACACAACAGGTTCGGCGGCTGGCTGTGCGGTGGCTTGCTGCGCGGTCGCTTGCTGTGTGGCAGGTTCCATCACCTGCGCGGCTGCGGAAGAAGCGGCTGGCTTTGGCGCGAACTGTGAGGGTGCGGCCGATGCCGCTGCTGGGACGCCGGATTGAAGCTCAAGCCAAGGCGCGCCGGCGCGCTTGGTGAGCTCAGCGTCAATTTGAGCGGCACGCTCACAGAGTGCTTTGGTAAGTTCGAGCGCAAGGCCGGGTTCTTCGCGCATAAAATCCGCCACGTTGCGCTTGTTGACCGAAACGGTAATCACATCCGTAAGCGCAATGGTGCTGTAGGGCGTGTTCTGCTCCAAAAAAAGAGCCTCTTCGCCGAAGAAATCACCCGGGCCATATTTGCCGATCAACTTCTGGTCGGGCTTTTTATAGTTCATAAAAATGCCGACTTCGCCGCGCAGCACAATATGGAGCGAATCGCCCTTGCTGCCGCGCGTGATAACGGCTTCTCTCAAATGCTTGGAAGCGTAATTTAAGCCTTTTAATACACCAAGGTTCATGAGTGTTCACCTCATGTGCCTGCATACCGCAAAATGCGGCAATTTATGCACATATACTATATTCACTATATACGCAATCCCCATGCTTCGCAAGGTGTTTTTCATGTATCCTTGTGCAAAAAAATAAAGAAGAATTCCTGTTTTTGCCAGATACTTGCGTCAATTCTTGTTTTTGAATGGTTACGAAAAATCAGGATATGCGGAATGCTTGTTCAATTTAGTAACCGCGCTCCTCTTTGTATCCTTGCGGCAATGTTTTTAAAAAGCATGGTACAGGGATACGAAAAAACTTCCGGTTTATGGTAAACTGTTTCATGCGGGGCTTCGGGTCTATGGCTTAGCGCACGGATTGGTTTGAAAGGAAAAGCGGATGAAGGAATATGCAGTAAAACGTGCGGCAAACGGCACGGATGCTTTTTTCAATACGGAGGACATCGACCTTTTTCCATGGGGCGGGGAATACCGCCCCTTGGCGCAGTTTTCAATTGCGTATGAGCGCGATGCGCTTCTCCTTGCGCTTCGCGCGTGGGAGCCGCTGCAGAACCTTCGCTCGGAGGCGCGCGGCATTGCGCGTGACGTGTGGCATGATAGCTGCCTCGAGTGCTTTTTTATGCCGCAGCCCGAAAGTGACGGACGTTACATAAACTTTGAATTTAATCCCGCCGGTGCAATGTACCTTGGCGTGGGCAGCGGAAGGGCGGATAACGTTTTTCTTGCGGATGCGGAGATTTCGCGTTTTCAAATTGTACCGTTTTGCGAGAAAACGGCAGGCGGGCAGGTTCTTTGGGGCATTACGGCACGCGTGGAGCTTCCGTTTTTACAGTGCTTTTTTCCAACGCTAACATTGTCGAAAGGAATCAAAATGCGCGCCAACTTCTACAAGTGCGGGGAAAAAACGATTGCGCCGCATTATGCCTGCTGGTCGCCGGTCGATGCGCCAACGCCGGATTTTCACAGGCCGGACTGCTTCGGGCTCCTTACGCTTGTGTGAGGCAAGCCCGGCATGTATTCTAAAAAAACGCCGCCCGAGCCGTGACGTTCGGGCGGCACTTTTGACTTTTGGAAAACTTACAGAAATTGCCGAAAGGCGCTTGGCAGCGCATAGCGGGAGGAAAGCTCGCTTTCATCCGCCCACACAAAGCGCGCGTCCGCATGGGAGCATTCTATGATGTGGCATGTCATGCGCCATACGATGTGCGTAAAAATATGCGTACGCCGCAGCGTGCCTATAAGAGAAAACGGAAACACGCCCCGCGCGGCGGCCATATCGAGTGCCTGCTGTGCAGTAAGCTCGCCCAAAGCATTGGGTAGCTCCCAGAGGCCGCCGAGAAGCCCCGTTTCAGCACGCTTCAAAATGGCTGTTTGCCCGCCGCAGCGAAGAAGAAACACCGTGCGCGTTTCCTCAAGCCTTTTCTTTTTCGGCGTGCGTACGGGGAGTGTTGAAACAGTGTTGTTCTTAAGCGCGGCACACAACAGCGCTACGGGGCAAAGCTCGCATTTTGGCCGGCCGTTTGGCAGGCAAACGGTTGCGCCAAGCTCCATGAGGCTCTGCGTAAAATCGCCCGCGTCCACCGTGGGGTAAATGCGTCGAAGCGCCTCCTCTACACGCTTTTTTACGGCAGGTTCATCCACGCTTTCAAAAATCCCATGAACGCGCGCGATGACCCTTAACACGTTGCCGTCCACCGCGGGTGTGGGAAGGTTAAAGCAAATGGAGGCAATCGCCCCCGCGGTATACGGGCCGATGCCCGGCAAGCAAAGAAGCTCCTCGTAAGACGCGGGGAAGCGCCCGCCGTATTTTTCGATCACCGCGCAGGCGGTTTCCTTCAAGCGCCGCGCGCGCGAATAATACCCAAGCCCCTCCCAAAGCTTCATAAGCTCTTCGTCGGAGCAGCGCGCAAGCGCAAAAACATCGCTTAGGCGTGCAAGGAACCGTTCATAATAGGGTTTTACCGCCTCTGTGCGCGTTTGCTGAAGCATGATCTCGGAGAGCCATACGTGGTAGGGGTCGCGGTCACGCCGCCATGGAAGTTCGCGTGCGTTTTGTGCGTACCATTGGGTAAGCGCCTCGCCGAGCGTCGCGTCAAGCAAAAAAGCGTTTGCTTGGGTTGTGTTTTTTTGCCGCTGTGCCATGAGGTTTTCATTCCTTCCTGTTGCCTTATTGTAACACAGGTACATGCTTTTTGCTGCCGGCGGATGCGTATAGCAAAAATGCCGCCTCTGTAGCTTTCCCAACGGGGCGCGCAAAAGATGTGTAAGAAAGCGCGTGCGAAAGGCATTTTCCAAAACGTAAAAAAACATGAAACTTTAACAATGGTTACTCCTTTTAGTTAGAGCAAAAAGAGCTTGTATTTTTATTGTGATTTGGTAAGATATACTTGTCGAACATTGTTTGCTTTTGTTTTGACAAATGCTTCTTACACCACGTGAGAGCAAGCCCTCGGAGGGAAAGTGCATGGATGTTTACATTGCCAGACAGCCGATTTTTAACCGCCAGATGCGCGTCTACGGTTACGAGTTGCTGTATCGCAAGAGCCAAAACAATTTTTACGAAGGAACGGACGATGATGAAGCCACGGTTTCGCTCATCAACAACACGTTCCTCGTTTTCGGCCTTGGCGAGCTGGTGGACAGAACTTGCGCCTTCATCAATTTTTCCGAAAATCTCCTGCTTGACGACATTGTCTATATGCTTCCCAAGGAGCATGTGGTCATTGAAGTGCTCGAGCGCGTGGAGCCTACCGAGGATGTGATTGAAGCCTGTTTGAAGCTTCGGCAAAAGGGCTACACCCTCGCGCTTGATGACTTTATTCTCGACAGAAACACCGATGCCTACGCGCCGTTTATCAACGCCGCGAGCATCATCAAAATAGAATTCCCCACCATCACCCGTGAAAACGGCGAGGAGATGGCGGAGATGATCAAACGTTACCCCCACATCACCTTTCTTGCGGAAAAGGTGGAAACCCGCGAGGATTTCAGCTTTGCTTGCGAGCTTGGTTTCAAGCTTTTTCAGGGGTATTTTTTCAGCAAGCCCGTTATGTCAAACGCCAAGGAGATCGGTTCGCTCAATGCAAACCTCATCATGATCTTTAACGAGCTTGGCAGCCCCGAACCCGATTACCGCACCGTCATGGACGGGATTCAGCGCGACGTTGGGCTTTCCTACAAGCTTTTGAAAATGGCGAACTCGGTCTACTACGGCTCCATGAACCGGATTGATTCGGTAAAGGGCATGCTCGTGCAGATCGGTACGGATGAAGTGCGCCGCTGGGTGCAGTTGATGATGCTACGTGGCGTGCAAAAACCCGAAAACGCGGAGGTCATAAAGAATTCCATCGTGCGCGCAAAAATGCTTTCGCTCATCGCACGCGATGTTGGCAACTGCAACGAGTCCGACTACTTTATTGCAGGCATGTTCTCCTCCCTCGATGCGCTTTTAAACACCACCATGGAAAAGGCGATTACGGGCCTTCCCATTTCAGACGAGGTGCGCGATGCGCTTTTGGGCGTGGAAGGTCAGCTTCGCTGCCACATCGATATGGTGATGCACATCGAGCGGGCGGATTGGTCGTTCCTCGAGCGCAAATGCGAATACAGCTGCCCGAACCCCGAAAAGTATATGGACTATTACATGGATTCCATCCGCTGGCAGCAAGCGATGTCATTATAGTCAAAAACGCAGTTCTATGAAAAGAAAACCGCGCCGGTTTGTATGGTGCGGTTTTTTGCAAAAATACGAAAGATCATATATTTTTCGCACGGTTCTTTCTTTTTTGCGTTTTCTCTGCTATCGTAAAAACGGCGATTTTCTTCCGTCCCATAAATCCAAACACCGCTTTTTTCCTTATTTTTGCAAGCGAGGTAACGCAATGAACGCGCAGCTTTATAAGGCTTATGTGGATATATTGCATGAGGAGCTTCTTACTGCAATGGGCTGTACAGAGCCCATTGCCATTGCTTACGCGGCCGCAACGGCGCGGGAGGTTTTGGGGAGCACACCTTCGCGTATGCACATTTTTGTGAGCGGCAACATCGTGAAAAACGTGAAGAGCGTAATCGTGCCGCACACCGGCGGACTGAAGGGCATTGAGGCTGCTGCTGCTGCGGGCGCGGTCGCCGGGCGCGCTGGGGAAAAGCTCGAGGTGCTTTCCGCGGTCACCAAGGAGCAGCTTATAGAGATCGCCGAGTACCTAAATACGGCGAAAATTTCGGTGGAGGAATCTGACAGAGGCTGTGTGTTCGACATCGAAATACGCGCCTACGGCGGCGGACAATCCTCGCTGGTGCATATCACCGGCCACCATACCAACATCGTTCGCATCGAAAAAAACGGTGTGGTGCTTTTGTTCCGCGATGCGGAGGGCGCTGTGTCGCAACCCCTTACCGATCGAGGCCTTTTGAATGTGGAAAGCATTGTGGAGTTTGCGGACGCGGCAAATCTTGACGACGTACGGGGCGTTTTGAAGCGGCAGATCGAACTCAATACCGCCATCGCCAACGAAGGGCTTCGCGGCGGCTATGGGGCGGAGATCGGCAAAATCCTTCTTGCCTCTTTTGGCTACGGCGTGCAAAACCGCGCCAAGGCCATGGCGGCGGCAGGATCGGACGCGCGTATGAGCGGCTGCGAGCTTCCCGTGGTTATCAACTCTGGAAGCGGCAACCAGGGCATTACCGCATCCGTTCCCGTAATCGTTTATGCGGAAGAAATGAACGCGGGGGAGGATGTGCTCTACCGTGCGCTCATCGTTTCCAACCTCGTTACCATTCACTTAAAAACCGGCGTTGGCAGGCTTTCCGCTTACTGCGGCGCCATCAGCGCGGGCTGCGGCGCGGGCGCGGGCGTTACCTATCTGCATGGCGGGCGGTATCAGCAAATTGCGCATACCATCGTGAATGCGCTCGCCATCAATTCCGGCGTAATCTGCGACGGCGCAAAGGCGAGCTGCGCGGCAAAAATCGTTTCCTCGGTGGAGGCGGGGCTTTTGGGCATGTACATGTACATGAACGGCAGCGAGTTTTATGGCGGTGACGGTATCGTAACGAAGGGCGTGGAAAACACCATCCGCAACGTGGGCGAACTTGCGAGCGAGGGCATGCGCGAAACCGACAAGAAGATCATCCGTTTGATGCTGCGCGAAAGTTAAAGGGTGTATCGTTGGAGACCATTTGATGAAAAAGGCCGTTTTGGGAGGAAACTCCTCAGACGGCCTCTTTTGCTGATGTGCCTTTCAGCTACCCCCGCCAGAGGCGCTGGTGGATAGGCGGCCTGCCTACGTTTTGCAAAAAAAGCTCCCCCGAACTATGCTTTCGGGGGAGAGGGAGTGGCGGGATTTTATTCGAGCTCGAACGCGCCGGTGTAGAGTTGATAGTATTTTCCTTTTTCCTCAATCAGGTGCGTATGGCTGCCTCGCTCGATGATCCTCCCGTGCTCGAGCACCATGATTACGTCGGAATTTTGTACCGTGGAAAGACGATGGGCGATTACAAACA
>JAEZGQ010000147.1 GCA_023416895.1 Bacillota bacterium
GGCGGATTTGATCCGGCGTGATCTCGCCCAAATTCACAAGCATCTGCGGCACACTGTGGTCTAGCGTACGATGCAAAAGCCCGCCGTTGCGGAAAAGATAAAGCCTGCTGTCACCTACATGCGCATACTGCGCCATTTCGCCGTCTACAACAAGCAAAACTGCCGTGGTTTTCATGGCATCCGGGCAACTTAAAAGCTGTTGCTTTAAAAGAAGCTCCTCCTGCGCGCCGCGTATGGCATCCGCAAGAAATGCCGCTGCATCTTTTTTTTGCTCGAGCTGGCGGCGATAAGCATTTTCAAAGCTTTGGCATACGAGCTTCGAGGCTTCATCGCCACGTCCATGCCCCCCCAAACCGTCGCACACCGCAAAACAACCGCAGTCCCCCGCGGCAACAGCAAAGGCCGAATCCTCATTTACTTTTCTGCCGCCAGCATCCGTAAAGGTGAAATGTGAAAGCTTCATAAACGCTCCATCCTGTTGCGTCGCCGATTTCTATCCGTTACAATCATTATAAGCGCAGGCGTTTTAAGTCGCAAACCCCTTTTGACGGAAAGAATGCCTGACTTTTAACAGGAGGCAACAATCATGCAATACAGAAAACTAGGCAAAACGGGCTTGAAAGTAAGCGAAATAAGCCTTGGAAGCTGGCTTACCTACGGCAACTCCGTTGAGATGCGGGCCGCGGAAGAAACCATTGACCGCGCCTATGAACTGGGCATCAACTTTTTTGACACAGCAAACGTTTATGCACGCGGCGAGGCGGAAAAAGTGGTTGGACGCGCGTTAAAAAAATACGCGCGCGATTCGTACGTCCTCTCCACAAAGGTGTTCTTCCCCATGGGAGAAGGGCCCAACGACAGCGGCCTTTCCCGCAAGCATATTTTTGAGCAGCTACACGCGAGCCTGAAGCGGCTTGACCGCGAGTATGTGGACATTCTTTTTTGCCACAGGTATGATGCGCAAACGCCCGTATACGAAACGCTTCGCACCATAGATGACCTGATCCGTCAAGGCAAGGTGCTTTATGCCGGCATCAGCGAGTGGACGGCCGCGCAGGTGCAGGAGGCTTTGCACATTGCCGACAGGTATTTGCTCGACAGGATTGTCGTTAATCAGCCGCTTTACAACATGCTTGACCGTAAAATTGAAGCGGAAATCATACCTGTGTGTGAGGAGAACGGCATTGGACAGGTTGTATTTTCGCCTTTGGCACAGGGGTTTTTAACGGGCAAGTACAAAGACCCCTCCTCTGTTCCTGCCGGAAGCCGCGCCGCAAACGACAAGGTGAACGTTTTTATCATGAACCGCTACTGGAACGACGCCACATTTGAAAAAATACGGCGCATTCAAAACATTGCGGATGATGCGGGTATTCCAATGGCTGCCCTTGCACTTAGGTGGGTACTGCGCGAGCCAAACGTTGCAAGCGCGATTGTCGGTGCGAGCCGTCCGGCGCAGATCGAGGAGAATGCGAAGGCCTCGGGTCTTGTTATTTCCCCGGATGTATTTGAAGCGCTCGATGAGATTTTGCTGTAACGTAGATAAAACCTTAAACGGCCCGCCAAATGGCGGGCCGCTTTTCTGTTAGGAGTCCTCTGTTAACTTACGATACATATCCATCATTTCCGTAAACTTTTTTGCGTCACCGCCGTGATCCGGGTGGTAACGCATCGCCAGCTCGCGAAACCTCCGCTTTACAGCGGCGCGGTCGGCATCATGAGGCAGTCCAAAGCGCATCAAAAGCTCCGGGTCGTAAATCGCGGCCTGTGCAATTCCGTTTTCCCGATAGTAACGGTAGTACACATAAAAAAAGAATTCGTCGGCAACTTCCTTCAATGCCTCTTTATCCATCCCGCACAAAACGGCAAGCGGATACTTTGCCCGCAGCGAAGCAAACCCGTGAAGATCAAAAAATTCATCCCAAACAAGGCGCCTGCCCTCGGGCGGCACAACGGTATTGAAGCGGATTTTGCATTCTAGTTTTTTCAGGCTTCGGATGCTTTTTTTAATGAAGTCAACCTCGCCTATGCTACTACAAGACAAAGAACGTTTCCTCCGGAATCGGATCGTTGAGAAGTGTTGCCGATATTTTTATGCTAGCCCATTTGAACCCGACGGTCAAGCGCAAAAAGCGACTTCGTTAGAAGGCGCTTTTTTATAAGGTACTTTTTCTATAAGGAGTGTTTTGCAAGCTCCGCGCGCTTCAGGATCATTTCTGCGGCAATGCTGATGGCGATTTCCGCCGGCGTTTCTCCCTGAATGGGAAGCCCGATGGGCGAATGTACGCGCGAAAGCTCCGCTTCGTCAATACCTGCCTCTACAAGCCTTTTGAACGTAGAAGCAATTTTATGTTTGCTGCCAATCATACCGATGTAGCAGGCGTCGGTGCGCATCACCTGTTCGAGCACTTGATAGTCGGCTTGATGGCCACGCGTCATGATCACAACATAGTCTTTGGGGGTTATGGTGACCTTTTCAAAAATATTCGTAAACGACCCGACCATTGTCGCTGTGGCCTTTGGAAAAAGCTCCGCTGCCGCAAACATTTCCCGGCCCTCGTATACCACGGGGCGGAAGCCCACATGCGCAAGCACCGGCACAAGCTCCTGTGCAACGTGCCCGCCGCCAAACACATACACATAACCCGACTGTACAAGAGGCTCTACATAAAAGGAGGGCTCTTGCTTTTTCAACACACCGCTGCTCTTTAACAGAGGCCTCACATCCTCCACAGGTAGATCTACATACTTTAGCCCTTCTTTTTCCTCGTAAACACCAAGTCCCACCTGTCGCCCTTCGAAAACAAGCGTAATCAGCCATGCGTCCTCATTTTTATCGAACAGCGAAACAATGTGTTCCAGCTTCTTCCTCTCAGGCTCATCCTTGCCGGAGAAAAACTGAAAGTAAACCACAACCTTACCGCCGCAGATCATGCCGATATCGGCAGTTTGGTTGGGCGAAAGGTCGAAGCCTTTTGAAAAACCGGCTTTTTCACGAAGCACTTCTTTGGCTGTGAGGATGCTATGGTACTCCACCGCCCCGCCTCCAACCGTGCCAAGCGTGCTTCCATCTTCAAACACGGCCATTTTTGCACCTTTTCCGCGCGGGGTAGAGCCCGAGCTTGCGATGATGCTGCAAAGCACCGCGTCTTCCCCGCGAGAAAGCGCTTTTACAATGGCTTCAAATAAAGTTTTCATAGGACTCCTCCTGTATTTTATAGAATTGCAGCGCGCCGGCCGCAACCGGGGCGCTGCAATGAGCATCGTACAGATCAATTCTGTAGGCCAATCGAGTTGGCGATAAGCGCGTCGTATTGTTCTTGCGTAATGTCGCTGTGGTAAAACAGGTTGAAGTAGTTTTGCACTTCGGCAAACAAGTCGTACTGTGCGGTTTCGGGATACAGAAGCTGCGCCATCCACATCATGCCAAGGTAGCGCTGCACAGAGGGCGGGAAGCCCAGCCAATTATACGGCCCAAAAGGAACTTCATAATAGGTTCCGTTTTTGATGGCGTTGACCTGCTGCCATATCGCATCGTCACCGGCGGCAGAAAATACGCTTCCCGGCGCAAATAAGATAACATCCGGATTCCACGCGAGGATTTGCTCCATATCCACCTCGTTTCCGGAGCCTTTCGAGGAGGGTTCGTCAACAACAGCAAGGTTGTTGGAAAGAAGGTCGATGACCTCTGCGTGGTAGGAGCCCTGCGCGATCACGTTGAGACCGGCATCGCCCAAACAATAAAGGAGATTTGCCTTTTCAACGCTGTTAGCAATTTCAATCGTACGAGAATAGGTCGTTTCGCAGTAGGCGGCAAGCGTTTCCGCCTCGGCAGGCATGTTCAAAAGCTGGCCGAGCATACGGTACGCATCCCCCATCGTTTCCGTGGTAGCGGTAATGTGCACAAACGGTATACCTGTTTGCTCCTGCAAGCCGTCCAAATCCTCAACAACGGTATCCTTCGGCTCACCAACGTCGATTACCACTTGCACGCCGCTTGCCAGCAATGTTTCAAGGTTCAACTCACCTTTACCGCCGTAAAGCTGTCCAAGCTCGGGAAGATTGTAATATTTTTCGTCAACATACTGCTTCGCGCTTTCATCCCATGCCGAGGCCACGCCAGCAAGCTTGTCGGGCGCAAGGGCAAATACGGCGATCTGCGCGAGCGGGCCGGAAACGGCAATTTTCTCGATATTTTTCGGCAGCTCTACCTGACGGCCGACCGAGTCCGTAAACACAAAAGTCGTACTTTCAACAACGGTGGCTTCCGTAGGCGCGGGTTCTTGCGTGGCGGTCACAGCGGGTACTGCGGTAGGTTCAACCGTTTGCGCGGGCACACAACCCGCAAGCGCCGCCAAGACCATCAAAAGCGATAGCAGCAATGCTATTTTCGTTTTCATCATTCTTGTTCTCCCAGTATTTTTTTATGAATGTCATCGGGGATATCCCCCGTATCGACCACAAGCATTCCCATCTTTTTCAAAGAAGGTAGATAATAGGGATACGCTTTGTCCGCCGTGCGAACAAGGCGCTTTTGTGCCTCCTCAGGCGAAACGTTTTGCGCCTCGCCACTCTTTGCGTAAACTTGAAAAAACAGCTGTGCATCTTCAATCGTGGCAAAGGGCTGACCGAACTCAAGTGCAAAGGTTTCGCTTTTATAAGGAATGCCCCATTCTTTAAGCTCATTTACGGCGGAAGAAAACGTATGGCTCCCGATTGGAGCCCCACCAAGATCGAACCGGTGTGTCTCCCAGTTCTTTTTGATGATTACCGCCTTGCCGCGGCACTGAAGTTTTGCAATGCGCAGCGCTTCGTCCGTTCGGCCGAAAAAGCAGAAGATCATTGCATCATAGGGCGTTCTGGGGGCCTTATAAAAAACGTCACCCTCCATAATCTCTAGGTTGTTCACATGCTGTGCATTTGCATTGCCTTGAAGCACCAAAAGCGCCAGCGGCGAAACATCTACCGCACTTACAAAGGAAAAACGCTTTGTAAGCGCAAGGCTCAAGTAACCAAGCCCGCAGCCTGCATCGCACACATGCGAACGCAAATCAAGATGCGCGGCGATTTTTTGAGCAAGCACCTCGTAATACTCCGTATGCTCAGAGGCATCCTTCAAAAACCGCACCATATCCGGCGTCCAAACAAACATCAGTCGCCCTCCTCCAAAACAGGAAACAGCACATGTCCGCGATGGGTCTTGATAAGCGCCACATCCACGCCGTAAAGCTTTTTGAGAAGCGCTTCATCAAGCACCTCCTGTGGCGCGCCGAACGCCGCCACGGAGCCAGTGAAAAGAGCAAGTATGTTATCCGCAAAGTGAAGCGCGTGCTGCGGGTTGTGCGTGGATAAAACAACTGTGTATCCTTGCTTTGTAAGCGCGCGGATTCGTTCAAGCACGCGCTGTTGGTTTCCGTAATCCAAATTGGAGGTCGGTTCGTCCATCAAAAGCACTTTTGCCTGCTGCGCAATCGCACGCGCAATCAAAACAAGCTGTTGTTCACCACCGCTCAAGTGCAGATAGCTCTTTTTTGCAAGGTGTTCAATGCCGGTTTGGCGCATGGCGGTAAGCGCCTGTTCACGCTCATGCTCGGCGGGCGCACGGAGCATGCCCACCTGATGCGCGGTTCCCATCAGCACCATATCGGCAACGGAAAATTGAAAGGCAGGGTGGTGCGTTTGCGGAATGTAAGCGATTTTTTTCGCAAGCCGTGCAGGTCGCATGCCGCGCACATCCTCACCATTGAGCAAAATAGAACCGTGATAACCATGAAGGAGCCCCAAGATACAGCGGAAAAGCGTGCTCTTCCCCGTACCGTTTGGCCCAAGAACCGCCAGAAGCTTCCCTTCCTCGGCGGTAAAACTGACGTTGCGCAGCACCTCATGCGGGCCGTACCCAAACGAAAGGTTTGTTACCTCAATGCTCACCGCGCTTCCTCCTTTCTCAATATGAGATAAAGGAAAAACGGTGCGCCGATGAAAGCCGTTAGTATGCCTATGGGTATTTCCGTCGCAAGAAGGTTGCGAGAAACGTTATCTACAATCAAAAGAAACGCTGCCCCGAAGATCATGCTTGCGGGAAGCAGGTATTTATAGTCGCTGCCTACTGCCTTGCGGCAAAGATGTGGTATCACAAGACCTACCCAGCCGATCATACCGCTCACGGATACGCTTGCGGCCGTAACGAGCGTTGCGCACAGGATTAGTACCAAGCGATGCGCATCGGGGTTGACGCCCATGGTACGGGCCTCATCGTCGCCAAGCGTTAAAAGATTGATGCGCCAACGTAAAAGAAAAAGCGGTATCAACCCAAGCGCCATCGGTACGGCAACAAAAGCAACATCCTTCATTTTTGCGCCCGAAAGACTCCCCATGAGCCAATAGGTAATGGCGGGAAGCTGGTTTGTAGGGTCTGCCACAAGCTTGATGTACGAGGTGCCCGCAGAAAAAAGAGAGCTTATCATGATACCCGCCAGGATCAAATTGACGACCCTTTGCCCGGGAGCTCTTTGCCCCACTGCGAACACGATGCCAACCGTAACAAGGCTAAACACAAACGCGGAAACGGTGATCATGCCGGTGGAAGCGCCAAGCAAAATAGCCAGCGCAGCCCCAAAAGCCGCCCCGGATGATGCACCCAAAATATCAGGCGAAGCCATTGGGTTTTGAAACACACCCTGATAGGCTGCACCGGCCGTAGAAAGGCAGCAGCCTACCAAACACGCAAGAAGGATGCGCGGAAGGCGTATGTTGAACACAACGGTTTCCATTTGCTGCGTCCAAGTTGGTTCAACAGTAAACAAGCGGCTCGAAAAAATTCCGATGAGCTCCTTGAACGGCACACCATAGCGGCCAAAGCAAAAGGAAAGCAAAAATACCACAAGCAGCAAAACGGCAAGCAAAACAAGGCTCCGCATTGCACGCTTATGAAGCAGCACAAAAGCCGGTTGCGTTGATGTTTTTTTGGCGAAAACGGGTTCTTCTCTCTGCATGAGCCCTCGTTATTCTCGAATTAGTATCACACATTTATCATATAGGAGAATCCGAGCTTATACAACAGAATGCATTCGGCAATGGCGAATGTTTGTGCTCTATTGCCGAATGTTTGACTTGTCACCCAATGGCTTATGTTGTATGCTGAAAGAAAAAAGGAGCTGTTATGCCTGATCGTCCGCTTCATGTAAAATCGGTTGGAAAAGCCATTCGCCTAATCGACCAACTATCGGAGGTAAAGCGCCCGCTCTCTTTGCAAGAGCTTTCGCAATATGCCCAAATGCCAAAAAGCACTGTACATGGCCTGCTTGCCCCGCTTCGAGAAGCGGGCTACATCGAGCAGGCATCGGACGGGAAATACCGGTTGGGCATGCGTTTGTTTGAGCTTGGAAGCGTAGTAAGCGCGTCATGGAACATTCTTTCCGTTGCGCGGGTGTATATGCAGAACATCGCGCTGCAAACAGGGCAATCGGTTCAGCTTTCGGCGATCGACAAATCGGAGCTTCTCATTTTGGATTGTGCGGATACCAACCGTTCGCTGCGCGTTGTAACAGAGGTTGGCGACAGGCTCCCCCTCCACAGCACCGCATCGGGCAAGGCGCTTCTTGCGTTTCTACCAATCGCGCAAACAAAAGCACTTCTTCGTGCGGCGGGTATGCCTTCTCTTACCCCGCACACACTTTCCTCCGTTGAGGACATGGAAGCAGCGCTTGTTAACGTGCGCGAGCAGGGGTATGCCGTGGAAGACGGCGAAAACCGCATTGGTCTTCGCGCGACAGCAGCGCCTATTTTTGACGCGAGCGGTGCCCCAAAGTATGCGATCGGCGTCATCGGCATGTTTCGCCGCACTTCAGAAGAGGACTTTCTGAGCGCCGCAGCGCTTGTGCGCGACGCGGCACGGGCCATTTCACGGGAGCTTGGTTACCGCGGGTCGGTTTCATAGTGCTTTACAACATGTTTGCCGAAAAGGAGAATTTTTATGGAAGATACCCCGCTCTTGCAGAAAAAACCGGAGGATTGCAACTATTCGTTTTTCTGCCACAAAGCATGTGAGTTTTTCCCCTGCCACAAAACCGACGATCCCGATAATTTTAACTGCCTTTTTTGCTACTGTCCGCTTTACGCGCTCGGCGAACGCTGCGGCGGCAATTTTAGCTATACCGAAAGCGACATCAAGGATTGCAGCGCCTGCACATTGCCGCACATCCGCAAAAACTACTCGTACATTATGGAAAAATTCTCCGAAATTTCCGAGCTTGCAAAGCGGCGCGGGTAAAACCGCAGCGCGCAGCAAAAAGCCCGTGGGATTGGTTTCCACGGGCTTTTTCTGTTTCCTTTCATCGCCCTGTCAGCATACGCCTAAAAAGATAAGGCAAAAGCTTCATCTCGGTTTTGATAAGCCGCTCCAGCGTAGCATTGAGCGCACAAAAACGCATAACGTCGCTTGATGTAGGTTCTACGAGCGCGTACAACCATAGTGAGACGGCCTCGCAGGCCTCGGATGCCGCGCTGTGACCGCAGCGTTCATCGAGGCGTCGCGCGAACATGGTAATGGTATCTCCGGTTTTTAGAGTCACGCCCAAGAACCCCGCCTGACGCGTCAGCTTCAAAAAGCACGCGCTTAGCATTTCCGGCATTTTACCTCGATATTTTCTATAAAACCATTTGTACTGCGTCTCTTTTGGGGAAAGGAGAAACACCGCACGAAGCAGCACGAACATGCACAGCAGCACAATTATGGCAAGCACAACAATAAGCGTCGCCTTCTCTTGCGGGGTAAGGGCATGAGGCACGTTCTGCAGCTGCTCCTGCAAGTCTTCTTCCGGCACAGGTGTTTCTTCAGGACTTGCCGTAACTTGCGGTGCCTGAAACGCGGTAAAAGACGTGGACTCTTGAAAATTCCAATCCGTAGGATCAAATACCACCCAGCCGATGCCCTTGAAGTAAATTTCTGTCCATGCATGCGCCGTAGCGTTTGTCGCAACGTAGGAATTTGGTGAGTCCGGATACGCTTCGTTTCGCCTTAGGGCATAGCCCATAACAAACCGCGAAGGAAGCCCTTCGCAGCGTGCAAGCACCGCCATCGCGCTTGCGTAATAGACGCAATACCCCCTGCGCGTATTAAGGAAATATTCAACAAAATCCGTATTCTCGGGCGGAACGCCAGGCATAAGCGTATACGTGCAGTTTTGCGCTAGCCATGCTTCAATGGCGCACGCCTTTTGGTAAGGCGAAGTAAGCCCCGCGGTAATTGCCTGTGCGGTTTCATACACGGAGGACGGGAGCTCGTCGGGCAAATGCAAATAGTTGGCGCTCACGGAATCGTATTGCTGATCCAAATCGTCTGCCACGAGCGTTTCAAGTGCAAGAAAGTTATCATCAAACCCTTCCATGCCGCGCCGAAAAACCGTGGTGACAAACTCGTAGTAAAGCGATTTTCGCTTGCGCGAGGAGTTTACCTCGCCCTGTGAGGTAAAATAAATTTCCTCCCTGTAGCTGTTGCTGTTGCTTAGAGAGCGAAGCTGCCCTGCTACAAAAAAAGCGTTGCCTGGCGGCGCATAATCAACGCTCATCTTTGTATTTGTAGTCAGTTTTTCATAAAGTGCCGCCTCTTCTTCACCCCCAGCGGGACAGTGAAGGGAAAACGCAACATCACGTCGGCTGTTCCAAATCACACTTTGAAAGCGGTACGAATCTACCTTCCCTGCGTCGTACCACGTTTTTCCATCGTAGCCGTTGTAAACGGCACCTCCCAGGCGTATGGGGTAATTTGTGGTCACCGTCATCACAAGTGTGTTATCGATTTTTATGTTTCCGCCAAGCCTGCTCCCCAGCGGTGCAAAGCCTGTATCTTTGATGCCAAACGACGCAAACGGCGTGGTGCTTCCATGCGCTGCATCATTTAAATCATCGATGAAATATTTAAAAGCATCCACACGCCAGTATCCGTCGTCTACCGGCGACAAAAACAGCGACGCCATTACAATCAGCGGCGCAAATACCACCGCAAACGCAGGAAGTAAGCGCGTAAAAAGGTTCTCCTCGCTCACAAGCGCGGCATCAATCCGAAGCCCCGTCGCCTTTGCGAGAGAAACCAGCAGCACAGGTATGCACAAACACGCAATCGTCACAAGGTGCTCGCTGCCCTGCCGCTTGTATAAAGCAAAAACACACGCGAGCAGCACCGGCGGGAGGATGCCCCAAAAGAAAACTTTGCGGTAATAGAAAAAGGAAATTGCGGTTATGGGAAGGGCAAGAATCGTCAGTGCGAAAAACGGAACGCCCGCTTGTGCAATGTCCTCCTCCTGCGCAACACCGAAAAAAAGACCGCGCAGAAAATCGTAAACCGTGTTTTCTTCCGGTTGAAATGCCGCTGCAAGACCGAGTACCGCCACGGCAAACACAAGTACTGCCGGAAATATCCACCACTTGCGTGAAGATAGTACGCAAAACGCAAGTGCGAGCGCGGTTGCAAAAAAGCAGCCCCAGAGCGTTGTTTCTACAAAAGCAAGCGCAAAAAGAGCCGCGTTAATAACCGTGGCCAAAAGCAAAGAACAAAGAATATCGGTCAAATATGCGGCGATTTTTGCGTTGTTTTTCATAACATCAACCGATTCCTTCCAATGCCAATGCAGCATCGCAGCCCGGTTCCACATAAAGCGTATGGATGCGCCCACCTGAGCGTGCGCCTCCACAAAGCACCAAAGTGACCGAAGGGAATGTCAGAAGTGCACGCTCGAGGGCTTCGTTAAGCGCGGGTGACGTTTCGCGCGTCAATACAAAAAGCGCACGCGCCGTGCCAGCCAAAGTGCAAGCTTTGGCAACGGCGAGCGTCAAGTCCTCATTCCCACGGAAAGCAAGAGACGCAAGGTGTTGTTGCAAGCGCTCAAGGTGTGAAATATGCACATACTCCTCTTGGTTGTTCGGCGCGGCGCTTGTAATCAGCCGTACCACGCGGTCGCGCGAAAGGCTATGCAGCGCGAGGCTTGCCGCACACTCACAAAGCGTATCACAATAAATAAGCGCCTCCTCGCCCGTAAGCTTGAAAAGCGAGCTATCCAAAAGCAAGAGCACGCGCTCGCGTTCCGGCAACTCGTATTGCTTGATATAAAGCTGGCCCTGCTGCGCGGATTTCTTCCAGTGAATACGTTTGAGCGGGTCGCCCTTTTGGTAAAGCGCGGCGCCTGCCACATTTTCCCCAAGCTCTGCCTGCTTCAAATAGGTGTTGCCGAAAAGCTTCGCATCGACCAAATTTGCGTTTGTGACGTTCCCAACCGAAGCTTTCGGAAACACCGTAAGCTCCGCCATGCGGTAGTAAGGAAGCCAGCGCATATCGAAGCGCAGCGTCGTAAGCCCGAAAATATCGGTAATTTTAATGCCTGTCATCCCTACGTGGTAGATTCCACGGTACGGAAGCGCAAGCGGGAGCTCAAATTCCTTCCCGGAAAATGGCGCAAGGCTGAACATCAAATCCGTTTTGTGCCGAA
>JAEZGQ010000015.1 GCA_023416895.1 Bacillota bacterium
CCATCCACAAGATACTGCTTGAAAAGACCGAACTTATAACGAAGCCCATAACCTTCAAGCGGGATATCGCAGGTGGCAGCACTGTCGAGATAACAAGCCGCAAGCCGCCCCAGGCCGCCGTTGCCGAGCGCGTCATCTTCAATGTCCTCCATTGCGTAAAGGTCGGCACCGCGCGCACGCAAAAGCTCGCGCACTTCATCGATGATACCCAAACAATAGAGGTTGTTGAACACCATCCGTCCCATTAAATATTCGGCGGAAAAGTAGTACGCGCGCCGCACACGCTCATGCGCACGCCTGCTTTCCCGCCAATCGTTTGCGATTTCAAGCATGACGGCCTCTCCAAGCGCATTGTGGAGCTGTACCGTGCTTGCCTCATGCAGCTCGATCTGATAACGGCTTTTGAGTTCTTCTTCCATACGCCGCATAATGGCATTGCTGTTGACCATGTAACAATCTCCGTTCCTTTTAAAAGCTTCAAATAAGCTGTTGTTTTACCGCAGTTTTGCACATGTGCGCTTGGCCGCAAGCCAATTTAACATGTACACGGTTAAGCGAATAGACGCTTGCGGTCATTTTACCATATCGGCAAAATGCGCGCAAATCCGTTTTTCGACGCGCGGTTTTGCGCTCGACGCAAAACCGCCCATATGATATAGTATTCACAAAACATACGCATATTTAAGCCTTGTTCTTTGCATGAGCTTACAAACAAACGGTTCGGAGGCATTCGCTTATGAGCGAAAAGTCAAGCGCGCTCGATTTTTCAAGGGCATTTCAAGCGCTCGAGCACACCTATTCCATCTGCATGCAGCGCACACTGAGCAAGTATGGGCTGTATCCCGGCCAACCTCAGCTTTTGTTCGCCATAAGAAGCCTTAACCGCCCTACGCAAAACGAGCTTGCCACGGTTTTGTGCATAAGCAAGGCATCGGTCGGCGTTTCCCTTCGGCGGCTTGAAAGCGCGGGGTTTCTTAAACGCGTGCGTGACAAGGAGGATTCGCGCTGTATTCGCATCCTTCTCACCAAAAAGGGCGAGGAGTACGCGCGTTGGTGCGACATCGATTTTGAGATGATCTTCACCACCATGCTTGAGGGGCTTACGTTTGAGCAGCGGGAAAACACGCTGCAGCAGATCAAACGCATGGAGAAAAACCTCGACGAGCTTAGGACGCGGCTTGAAAAATAGCGCATTCCCAGTTTGACTTTTTTGAATTTAATAGGCCGGTTGGAAATTGTCCAACCGGCCTATTTGTATATTTGCTACGTTTTGCTTCTTCTACTCGCCCGCTACCACGCCAAGCTCGCCGCACAAATCGGTTTGCATTTTGGCGCGTATCTCCGAAAGATCTTTCGTATGGCCGAGCGCATACATAAGCTTTGTAACGGCTGCCTCGGTCGTCATATCCGCAGCGGAGATTACGCCCGCCTCGCGCAGGGTATGGCTAACCTCGTAAATATCCGGCGTGCTGGCCTCGTAAAGGCATTGTGAGGTGAGAACCACCGGTATGCCGCCTTTTACAAGCTTTTTGATGCTTTCCGCATGGTCGCGGCGGAAGTTGTGCACGCCCCCAAGGCCAAACGCCTCCACGACAACGCCTTTTATGTCGCAGCTCAAAAGCATTTCCAAAATGGCGGGGCTCGTACCCGGAATCAGTTTGATGAGCGCAACGCGCTCGTCGATGGCGTCGAAAAATTGAAATTCCCCGTTGGGCCGGTGCGGAAAGAGCTCCACATACGCATCGTTGGCAACGGTGCCGATGTAGGGATAGTTGATGGATTCAAATGCGTTTTTGGAAACCGTGCGCGTTTTTACCGCGCGGCACCCCAAAATGAACGAGCCGCCAAAGCATACATAAACCCCGCCCGCCATGCGCCGCGCCGCGATGAGCGCATCTTTAAGGTTTTTCCTCCCGTCCGAATCCGGCCGGACAATTGGGTACTGCGAGCCGGTCATCACCACGGGTATGGGGATGTTCAAAAGCATAAAGCTGAGCATGGACGCGGTGTAGGCCATGGTATCCGTTCCATGGGTAACGATTACGCCGTCGTACCCCTGTTCCACGCTTTTTTTAATTTCCTCGGCGATTACACGCCACTCTTCGGGCTGGATGTTGGAGCTATCCATGCTGAAAAGATCCACACAATCCACGTCAAAAGCAGGCATATCCGCATATTCGAGAAGCTGGCTGCCCGTAAGCCCGGGCATCAACCCGTTTTCCCCAGGCAAACAAGCAATGGTGCCGCCCGTTGACACAAGCTTGAGCTTTGGCATAACGCGTTCCGCCTTTCCTTCTTTAAGAAATCCTGCCCTGTAAGGCTTGTTCCATGCGCAAAAGCGCGCGTTCAAGCTCAACTTGCGGCAGCGCAAGGTTGATGCGCTCAAACCCGCTTCCGCCCGTGCCGAAAATATAGCCCTCATCGAGCGCCAAAAACGCTTTTTCCAGCATCAGCTTTTCAAGCGCCTCGTCGGAAAGCGCAAGGCTTCGCATATCGACCCATGCGAGGTAGGTACCCTGCGCCTCAATCAGCTTGAGCATGGGCAAACGTTCCTTCAAAAAAGCGTCAAGCAGGTCGAAATTATGTTCCACCTTGCACGAAAATTCCGAAAGCCACGCTTCGCCTTCGTTGTATGCGGCGATCGTTGCGGCGCGGGCAAAGTATGGAATGATTTCGGACGATTCGCGCATGGCCACCTTTTGAAACGCTTCCTGCCTCTTCTTATCGGCGATGAATATGTTCGAGCAGGAAAGCCCCGCGAGGTTGAAGGTTTTGCTGACGGCAGTGCATACCGCGCAGTGTTCGGCCATGCCGTCGATCGTGGCGAACACGGTATGTTTTCCTCCGTGATGCACAATGTCTGCATGGATTTCGTCTGCGATCACAAACACACCGTATTTCACGCAAATCTCGCCAAGGCGCGCAAGCTCCTGCGCCGTCCACACCCGCCCTACGGGGTTGTGCGGGCTGCAAAGGATGAGAAGCTTGGGCGCTTTTTCTTTGCACAGCGTTTCGAGCCCCGAAAAATCCATTTCGTAGTGCCCGTCTTTTAACACAAGCGGGTTTTCAAGAAGGGTACGCCCGTTGTTGCGTACGGCAAAGCGAAACGGCGGATATACGGGAGGCTGGATCACAACCCCGTCACCCTCTGCGGTAAACGCGCGCACCGCCATACCGAGTGCCGTTACCACGCCCGCGGTGTTGAACATGCTTTCCTGTTCGGGCGAATAGCCGTGGCGCCGCTCCATCCACGCGCGCACGGCAGAAAAATATGCATCGTCCGCGTAGGTGTAGCCGTAAACGCCATGCTCGGCGGCTTTCATAACGGCAGCCTGCACCGCCGGTGCGGTTTTAAATTCCATATCCGCAATGGTAAGCGGAATGAAGCCCGCGCTTTTTACGGGCTCCGGCGCCATATCGTGCTTGATGGCGCCCGTTTTTGCGCGGTCGACAATGCTTTCGAAATCGTACATAAACTGCCTCGCTGTAGGAAGGATGAAAAGAAAATACGATTGAACGGGAATGTTCGGGAAAAACCGCTGTTTGTGCGGATACAGCTTCATTATAGTACAATTCCAACCCCGTTAAAAGTATATAATCCCCTCGTTTCAAAGGGCGCAGTTCCGAAACAAATCGATCCAACGCGGCAAAATTAACCTTAAAACACGGGAGGTGTTCTTGCGCCTGGGATATGTGTGATTTATAATATAAAAAGAAATTTGAACGGCACATCCTTTTCGCCCATCGCAACAAAACTTTGGAGGTAAGCATGAAGCTCAATTACAAGCGCACGCTGCTCGTTGGACTTGCGTTTTTCTCCATCTGCGCATTTTGGCAGATGTATGACGCGGTCGTACCCTTGATTCTTCGCGATACGTTTCACCTTGGTGATACGCTCGCGGGCTTTATCATGTCCATCGACAACATCTTAGCCATTTTCATGCTGCCGCTTTTCGGATCGTTCTCTGACAAGGCGGGCAGGCGTATGCCGTTTATCATCATCGGCACGGCCGCCGCAGTAATTTTCACGGTGCTTCTGCCGGTCACTGTGGCAGAAAGCTCGCTTTTGATGTTCTTTTTGTGCCTCGGCATGATGCTCATCTCCATGGGCACCTACCGTTCTCCCGCCGTGGCGCTGATGCCCGACGTAACGCCCAAGCCTCTTCGCAGTAAGGCGAATGCCATCATCAATCTCATGGGCACGCTCGGCGGCGTTTATACGTTGATCGCCGTGAAGCTCCTCGTCAAAAAAACCACCGACGGTACGCCGCCCGACTATGAAGCGCTGTTTATCTCGGTCTCGGGGCTGATGGTCGTAGCGGTGATTTTCCTCGTTCTTACCATCAACGAGAAAAAGTACGTGCAACAAATGCGCGATATCAACTACGGCGTAGACCCAGCTGACGAGCCGCAAGAAAACCCCGATGCAGCCAATCAGAAGCTGCCGCCCGATATGCTTAAGAGCCTGCTTTTGATTTTGTTCTCCATCCTCTTTTGGTTCATGGGCTACAACGCCGTAACCACGGCATTTACAAAGTACGCCACGCAGGTGTGGCAGCAGGACGTTGGCCAGGCATCTACCTGTTTGATGATCGCCACAGTCGGCGCGGTCGTTTCCTACCTGCCTATCGGCTTCCTCGCGAGCAGGTTTGGGCGCAAGAAGATCATTCTCGCGGGCGTCGTACTTTTGGCGGCCTGTTTCGCCCTCGGTGCGATTGTGGCCGAAAAATTCAGCCCCGCGCTTTACTTCATGTTCGCGCTTGTTGGCGCCGCATGGGCGGCCATCAACGTAAACAGCTACCCGATGGTAGTGGAAATCAGCCGGAGCGGCAACATCGGCAAATATACGGGGTACTACTACCTTTTCTCCATGGCCGCACAGATTGTTACCCCCACGGTTTCGGGCTATCTTCTCGAACACGTTGGATACCATACCTTGTTCCCCTACGCCGCCGTAATGGTAGCACTTTCGTTTTTCACCATGCTTCTCACCCGCCACGGCGACAGCAAGCCCATTCAAGCCAAGAGCAAGCTTGAGGCGTTTGACACGCCCGACGGCGACTGAGTCCGTTTTCTTCAAAAGAGCCGTGCGCGGACACGGCTCTTTTGTTTCATTCGCACAAGTGCCTCAAGCAAAACATGATCGGAGCCTGACTTTTTTATGAAACGCAAAAAAAAGCTTTTTATCGTCCTTTTGTCAGCCGCTGTCGTCGTTGCAGCCGGCCTTGCCGGTTTTGCGGCATATGGCGCACAAAGGCTTGAGACACTTAAGGGTTTGTCGTTTAACGACATGCTTGCCTATACCATGGAGAACAAAAAAGACGCCGTAATCACCGTAGGCATCCTCCAAAACGGCGAGGCGCAATGGACGGTTTACGGCGAAAACGGCACTGTTTTGCCGCAGGAGCTTCGCACCTACGAAATCGGCTCCCTCACAAAAACCTTTACCGCCTCGCTTCTTGCAAAAGCGGTATCCGAGGGCAAGGTCAGCCTCGACGACGGCATTGATCGCTATCTTACTTTACCCGAAAAGGATTATGCGCCGACATTAAGGCGGCTTATCACCCACACATCCGGCTGTAGCGCGTTTTACTTTGAAACACCCATGCTTACGAACTTTCTCTACGGCGGAAACGATTTTTACCGCATCACGCAAAACATGGTCATCGAGCGGCTTTCAAAAATTGATTTTGTGGATCGCGATTCTCCGTTTTTGTACTCCAACTTTGGTCTCTCTACGGTAGGTCTTGTGCTTCAAAACGTTTACGGCACGGATTTCCGTTCGCTCATGGACGCATACATTGCCGATGAGTTGGGTTTGAAAAACACGCACCTTTCCACAGGTTCGGGCGAGGTGGAAAACGGCTGGCTTTGGAAGGATGACGACGCCTATCTGCCCGCCGGTGCGCTTTTATCAAACATCGAGGATATGCTAAGCTACGCGCGCCTGCAAATGGAGGGTACACCTACCTACCTTGCGCTATCGCACGAGGCGCTCGCCCGCGGAACCAACTCCGCACAAAACGAAGCGATGGGCATTCGTGTGGATGCGGTTGGAATGGGATGGATGATCGATGAGGAAAACGGCATTGTGTGGCACAACGGCGCCACAAGCAATTACAACGCTTACCTAGGTTTCGACGCAAAAAGACAGGTTGCCGTGG
>JAEZGQ010000016.1 GCA_023416895.1 Bacillota bacterium
AAAAAAGCCCGCCCTTTGATGAAGCTCAAAGGACGGGCGCTATGCCGTGTTACCACCTTTGTTCGCCTTTGCCTTGCGGCAAAGACCTCGTCGGGTACTACCATACCCTATCGCTTTAACGGGCGACCCCGGCACCGTTCTACTAAGCAAAATGCCTTTCCTCGGGCTGCTGTACGGATGAATTCAAAACGCAACCTTGCCCCTCGCACCGACCGGGAACTCTCTTAAAGGTCAAACCGTTTCTATGTTTCCGCCTATTCGCATTTGATTAAAGTGAATTATAGCGCCTGCCTTTGCGGCTGTCAACACAAATAATATATTATTTTTTGGTATTTCCTCGGCGTTGAGGGAAAGCAAAAAGCCCGCCCTTTGAAAAACTCAAAGGACGGGCGCCGTGCCGTGTTACCACCTTTGTTCGCCTTTGCCTCGCGGCAAATGCCTCGTCGGGTACCATCATACCCCATCGCTTTAACGGGCGAACCCCGGCTCCGGTCTAATCGGCTTGCGCCTTTCTTCGGGCTGCTCGGCGGATGTATCAAAACGCAGCCCTGCTTCCTTGCACCACCCGAAAGCTCTCTGAAAAAGGCCAAACCGTTTCTTTGTTCCGCTTTTTCGCATTTGTTGAAAAGGATTATAACGGAGGAGAGTCGCGCTGTCAACAGGAAAAATATATAAATATATAATTTAATAACCATACAGCGAAAATGCAATAAAATACAGAAAATGTGTACGCGTGCGCCATGCTATCACTGGAATAAAAATGCAATATTTAGTAATAAAAATTAAATTCAGGAAATTGACGGGATAAGTAAAATTGCTATAATACCTAGAAAATAGACAAAAATATTAATTTTAAAAAGCTTGATAATGCATAATGAATGAATTATAATACCGTCAACGGAGATTTTTGATGTTAGGCTTGGAGGAATGATTATGAAACTTAAAAAGCTTGTTATCGTGATTGTGACAGTACTTGCGGTTGCGTTTGTGCTTGGTGCGTGCGTATCGATTCCCGCAAACGCGGTGTTTTCCGCAGACGATTTGCCGGGCAAAACCATCGGCGTACAGCAAGGCACCACGGGCGCTATTTACGCTACCGACTACGAGGAGATGGGCTCCGCGGTGGAAAACTATACCAAAACGACCGATGCCATTCAGGCGCTCAAGCAAGGCAAGGTTGACTGTGTAATTCTCGATAGCGCACCCGCCGCGGTATACGTTGCGCAGAATACGGACCTTACTATTTTGCCGGATCCGTTTGCCGTTGAGGATTACGCCATCTGCGTCAACAAGGACAATGCTGCTCTGACCACTGCCATCAACGGCGCGCTTGCTAAGCTGAAAGAAAGCGGCGTGATCGACCAAATCGTGGCCAACTACATCGGCGACGCAGCGGGTCAAAGTCCCTATGTTTCCTCCAATGCCGACTTTTCCGGCGGCACGCTGCACATGGCAACGGAGGCCACCTTCCGTCCGTACGAGTATTACGACGGCAACAAAATTGTAGGCATTGATGTGGAAATTGCGCAGGCAATTGCCGACATTCTCAAAATGGAGCTCGTAGTGGAGGATATGGCGTTTGATTCCATCATCCCCGCAGTCGTGAGCGGCAAGGCCGACATCGGCGCTGCAGGGATGACGATAACCGAAGATAGGCTTACGCAGGTTGATTTTTCGGACGTATACGCCACGGGTACACAGGTCATCATCGTTCGCGCAAAGTAGAGCTTTTACGCAAAGTAGAGCTTTTAATAAATGTTTTTCGGTCGCCGGTCGGGCGTTGGCCCGGCCGGCGGCATCGTGCAAAGCAAAAGGGAACGCATTTTCGCACAGGTGGAAGGGCGGTGCCCGAAAAGGCGAGTTTTGCGCCCTGTCCGTTTTCGGGCGGAGGCGCTTTGCATACTAGGGGGGAAAGCTGGGGTGCACATGTTGGACGCATTGACGCAGGCGGTAAGGGATGCCTTGCAAAATTTCGGCAACGATTTTTACGTTAACTTTATCAAGGATGAGCGCTGGCACTACCTTGCGAACGGGCTAATTGTAACGCTTGAAATCGCGCTGATGGCGATCATCATCGGCGTTGTGCTCGGCGCGCTCACGGCGATGGTACGCACCACGCACGATAAGGCAGGCGGCATGGGGTTTTTGAACGCTGTTTGCAAGGTGTACGTTACCTTTATACGCGGTACGCCGGTGGTGGTACAGCTTCTCATTTTGTATTTTATTGTGTTCACCTCGCCTGCGGTAAGTAAGGTAACGGTAGCGGTGCTTGCGTTTGGCATCAACTCGGGTGCATATTTGGCGGAAATTTTCCGTTCGGGCATCATGAGCATCGATGGCGGACAGTTTGAGGCGGGGCGCTGTTTGGGTCTTTCGCATGCGCAAACCATGCGGCGCATCATTTTACCTCAAGCGTTTAAAAACGTTTTGCCTGCGCTTGGCAACGAGTTTATCGCCCTCGTCAAGGAAACTTCGGTGGCGGGGTATATTGCGATTGTGGACCTTACAAAGGGCGGCGACATCATCCGTGGGCTTACGTTTTCTGCGTTCATGCCGCTTTTTGCGGTGGCGCTTCTCTACCTTGGCATCGTGAGCCTTCTAAGTTTCGGCGTAACGCGCCTAGAAAGGAGGCTTCGCGAAAGTGAACGGTGAAGCGATTTTAAAAACCGAGGCGCTCTGCGTCAAATTCGGCAAAATCACCGCGCTCGACAGCGTAAACATAGAAATCAAAAAGGGTGAAACCGTGGTGGTAATCGGCCCTTCGGGATCTGGCAAATCCACCCTTTTGCGCTCGTTCAACCTGCTTGAAAAGCCGTCCGGCGGCAAGGTGTTTTTTGAAGGGAAGGACATTACAGCCTACGACAGCGGCATCGACCGCATTCGTGCCAAAATGGGCATGGTGTTCCAGCAGTTCAACCTTTTTCCGCACCTTACGGTTTTGGAAAACCTCACGCTTGCGCCCAAGGTTGTTTTGAAGCTAACGCAAAGCCAAGCGGCTGAACGCGCCCAAGAGCTGCTTACGCGCGTAGGGCTTGAAGACCGCGCGGACGCGTACCCCGCGCAGCTTTCGGGCGGGCAAAAGCAGCGCGTCGCGATTGTGCGCGCGCTTTGCATGGAGCCGGACGTGATGCTCTTTGATGAACCCACAAGCGCGCTCGACCCGGAAATGGTCGGCGAGGTGCTTCAAGTAATGCGTTCACTTGCAAAAAGCGGTATGACCATGGCGGTGGTTACGCATGAAATGGCGTTTGCCCGCGAGGTGGCGTCGCGCGTTGTTTTTATGGACGCGGGAAACATCGTGGAAGAAAACACGCCGCAGCAAATTTTTTCGAACCCTCAAAGCGACAGGCTAAAGGGATTTTTGGCGAAGCTTTTGTGAGGCATGAGCAGGGAAGGCTTCCTTTTTTTG
>JAEZGQ010000030.1 GCA_023416895.1 Bacillota bacterium
TTGGGATATAATGAAGCGCCGCGTCGCAGGCATTAAGTGGTGGCATGCCGGCAATAAGAAGCGCTGTAAGCGCCGCTACGTACATAGCCGCATAAAGCCCGGTTTTTCGGTGGGTGAACACCGCATCAATGTAGGCAAGACGCGCCGCCTCCGCCGGGCGGCCCGGGCAGGCAAGCCCGTACACCGCCGTACGTATCGCCGCGCCGCAATACTCGGAGGATGGGTTTAGCACCTCGGAAAAGCGAAGATAGTACGAGTCCTCATGCACGGGCTCGTCGCAAAGGTCATCTGTCTCAAACACATTTTGCTGCAGCATTGCCGCCGTCACAACGCGCTCCGCGCCGAAAATGAAATTGATCGGTATATGCCTTTGCCAGTTGCGGCGCACATCGTCGAGCGTAAAGGTTCTCCCTTTTTCCTCCAAAAGGCATAGGCCTAGTGCCAGATAGTTAAGGTCGTCATCCGCCGCGGCATAGCGTATGTGTTCGCGCGCTGCTTCAAACGAAGACATGTGCCGCCTGCCAAGCTCACTTAAAAACCGCTCCGAGATATAATCATCGATCGGCCATTCGCCGCAGCGCAAGCCCGCTTCGCGAAGCTCGCCGCAGCTCGGGTTCACCTCCAAGGGCTTGCCGAGTATGCAGCCCTGCACTGCGCCGTAACAAGCAGCGCGCGCTCTGTCAGAATAGAGAAGGCGCAATGTTTTGCTTGCAGCGGGCGGCGCTTCCGCCTTCTTAAACTCGCAGGCGTTCACGATGGCGGCATAGTCGTTTGGTTCCTCATACGCCCAAGTAGCGCGCATAGGAGTTGCGGGAAGGGACTTTGCAAACGCAAAGCAGGCATCATAACTGTCGGGCAGGCTATTGAGCTTCTCCCACAGGCCGTCCATGCAATAGCCCTGTGCATCCATGCGCGACACCGTACGGGAAAGCAAACTTTTGAGTTGATCGAGCGGGGGGATCATAAATTTCTCCTTCTTGCAATCGAAAAAGGAGGCCGTAAGGCTTCCTTTTCATTTTGCTATTTTCTTAGCCGAAGAACCGCCGCATCAGCGGCAACTGTGCCCGTGCCACATGCTCGGGATCTTGCTCGCTCGCCACGGTTTCGTTAACGAACACAACAGAATTCCCCACTTCGCGCACGGCTTTGCTGAGCGCGTCCCAGTTAACGCCACCCTCCATGGGTAAACAGGTTTCGCCGCCGTCCCATACGGTGCTGTCGCCACGGGAAAGTACACGGCTGCCGTACCCGCCCTCGGGCTTTCCGCCATAGGGCCTAAGAATTTTCATATCCTTGATATGGTACTGCGCAATGCGCTTGCCGAGCGTGCGCACGCCGCACACGGGGTCCTCACCCGCAAGTAACGCATTCCCTACGTCATAATAGGCGCGGCAATGTGGCGAACCAACCGCATCGACAAGGTCAGAAAGTTCCTGTGCCGTCCAAAGAATCCTTTGGCACACGTTTTCTACGCCGAGCGTAACGCCGCGCTCCCCCGCTTCCGCGGCGAGCGGCCGAAGGGTTTGAGCAAGCGTTTCCCGTGCGCGCTCCAATGAGTATTCAAATGGTGTGCCAACGGGGAGAAGCAGCATGGAAGCACCCAGTTTTTCGGCTCTTTCGAGCGCCCAGCGGACGATTTCGGCGCCGAATATCCTTTCCTCGGCACTTCCCGCAGCGAGGTTAACATACCAAAGCACGCCTAGGCACAACGATTGTATGGGGATGCCCGTTTGTTTTTTGCGCCCGCTGCCATCGAACCGTTCCGCATCAAACGCCGAAGCATACTTATAAAAATCCACACGGCTGTTGACGCGCGGCTGCACGTCGATTTCAAAAGCATCGTAGCCGATGCGCGCGGCCGCCTCAATCGCAGCCTCCGTATCTTGAATGGCCAAAGCACAGCTGTGAATACCGTAACTTATCATGTATTATTACTCCTTTACGCTGCCTGCAGTAAGCCCCGCGACCATGTACTTCTGCACAGCAAAGAACAGCGCCACAACCGGCAGGAGCGTAACCGACGCTGCGGCAGACATCTGTCCCCAGTCGATGTCGTACTTCTGCACGAAGTTAAGAAGCCCGGCAGGAATGGTGCGAAGGCTTTCGGAGTTGATCATCATCAAAGAATAGAACAGCTCGTTCCAGCAGCCCGTGAAAGCGAACACGAAAATGGCAACAATGCTTGGCAACATCACGGGCAGCACGATCCTTACAACGCTTCCAAAACGGCTGCAACCGTCGATCTGCGCCGCCTCCTCAAGCGAAACGGGGATGCGCGTGAAGAACGATGACATCGTGATCATGCAAAACGGTATGTTTGTGGCTGTATAGGTGATAATGAGTGACGCGAGCTTGTTGATGAGCTCAAGCTTGGAATAGAGCACGAACATCGGAATGATAGCCGTAATCAGCGGCACCATCTGCGAGGCAAGCATGATGAGCATGATGGCGCTCTTGCCACGGAAGCGGAAGCGCGAAAGTGCATAGCCTCCCATCACCGCCGGTATTACGATGAACACGCAGCTAACAAGCGTTACGATCAGGCTGTTTTTGATGTAGGAGCCGAAGTTGGTCTTGCCGAACGCGTTTTCGTAGTGCTGCGTGGTGGGCGACTGCGGCAAAAGATGAAGCTCGTTGTTGGTGAGTATCTCTTTGTCGTCCTTAAAAGACGTGGATACCAGCCAAAAGAACGGGAAGATCGTCCACAGCAGAAACAGCAGAAGGAGCGCCCATTTACCAACGGTCATCAGCGTTTTTTTTGCTTTAACGTCCATCAAAAATCACCCGCCTTGTTGTATTGCGTTGCCTTGATGAACACGATGGCGTAAAGCGTGAGCATCAGCATGATGATTAGGCCTACCGCCGAGCCGTACCCAAAGTCGAGGCTTGAAAAAGCCTGATTGTATACATACAACGGCAGCGTGGAACTTGAATAAGCCGGGCCACCGCCGGTCATGACGTAAAGAACATCCGAGGAGTTAAACACCCATATTACGCGAAGGAGAAGCGTTGTCAAAACCGTTGGCTTAATGTACGGCATCGTGATGTTGAAAAATATTCGAACCGAACCCGCACCGTCGATACGGGCGGACTCAATGACATCGTTGGGGATGGATTGCAGCGCAGCGAGCAGCATGATGCCAAAAAACGGTATACCGTACCAGATCATAGCGACGATAGGCCCCACCATAGAGGTAGCCGTCGTACCAAGCCACGACATGGGTCCGTCGATTAGGCCGAGGTTTTCGAGCACATAGTTTAAAACGCCGTTTCGCTCGGAAAAGATGAAGCGAAACACAAGGCCGATCAAATAGCTCGACACTGCCCATGGCAGAAAGACAATGGATTGATAAATGCCCTTAAAGCGGAATTTGGTATTAAGAAGAAGCGCAAGTCCCAGGCCTATCAAAAACTGCATGCCAACGACCACTACCACCCACACGAGGGAATTGAGCATGACCTTGGGGATATTGGGGTCCTGAAACATACGAATGAAGTTCTGGAACCCTGCAAAGTAAATATCCTTGGGACGCATGAGGTTGTAGTTCATCATGGACAGCTTGACGCTGTACAGCAGCGGATACCCTATTACTACAATGACCATGACCATTGCCGGAAGCAACAGCAAATAGGGGGTAAGCTTTTTCCTTCTTGCCAGATCTGGCAATTTCGTCATCGGATCATCTCCCATCAGAAGTGTATCGAAATGCCGCGGCGGCAGCAACAACATCTGTTATAGCTGCCGCCGCGCTCAGTCATTTGAATGGACGGTATTAGCCGCCGGTTACATCCGTATCATACTCTTTGCTCAGCCAAGCAGCAAGGTTCTTAAGAGTATCTTCTGCCGATTGCTGGCCTGCCATGTACTTCTGGCATTCGCCCGAGGCATATTCAGAGATAAAGTAGCCCCATTGGGTCAGCTGTGTGGGCTGGGTGAGATACTGGAGGTTGGGGTCCTGAAGCGTGTCGGCAAAGCCCTTAAGGTAACCTTCCTGGAAGTACGGGTCACCAAGCATCTGGTTGTAGATGGGCAGCGCCGTGAGCGCCTTGCAGTATTCGGCGTTGACCTCAGGAGAGGACAGGTACATCACAAGCTCCTTGGCAAGATCGGGGTACTCGGTGTTGGCGGAAACCATCATGCCCGCAGAGTGTCCCCAAACCATCTTTGTCTTGCTGCCGTCGGCATTCTTGGGGAAAGGCAGTACCGTCCAATCACCATCCTGCATCCTCTGGGAGCAGGTGAGCGTAACCTCAGCGGAGTTGTTGAGCGTTGCGGTCTGGTAGCTCACAAAGCCTTCAACCATTTCCTTAAAGCCCCAGGTAATGGAATCCTTGGGAGCATAACCGTCTACGTACAGGCCATAGAATTCCTTGAAGTAATCAAGCGCTTTGGGATCTTCCAGAATGGATACGTTGTTTCCGTTGGGGAACATCGAATCCACGTTGAGGCGGTTGCAGAGATACTCGTAGAAGCGCATAAAACCGTTGGGGCCGCCGCGGAAGGACATTCCGAATTCGTTACCGGAGGTGGTAGCCCTTACAACCTCAAAGTACTTGTCCCAAGTCCAATTCGCGCGAAGATCGTCGATGCTGTAGCCTGCGGCTTCCAGCATATTCACGTTTACGTAGATGCCTTGTGCGCCGTAGCCGTCGGGGATAGCGTAGACCTTGCCGTCGTAGGTGAACAGGTCAGAGGACTGTACGCCGGCGGTGCAAAGATCCGCATAGTAGCCGGAATCGGTCCAAGCCTGCGTCAGGTCGAGAATTTTATCGTCGGGCGCAAGTGCCAACAGATAGCTTACGTCACCGGTGAGTACGTCAGGAAGCGTGTCGGAAGCGGACATCGCCACAACCTTTTTGAACGCTTCATCCCAGGGAACCGTGGTGTATTCTACCGTTACGCCCGGGTGATCCGCTTCAAATTGGTCGATGTACTTTTCGAAATGCGGGTTGGTTTCGTCCATCGGGAACACGTTAAGGAAGGTCAGCTTAATTTCTTCCTGATTGCCCGTATCGTTGTTCCCCGCTGGCGTCTGCGTGCCAACCGAAGGACTTTCTGTGTTCGGATCGACCGCTGGCGCCTTCGTGCATCCGGCAACTGCTCCCAGCAGCATTACCATTGCCACGAGAATTGCCAATGTGCGCTTTTTCATTTCCGTTCCTCCTCATACTTGTGTGATTTGTTTTTGACCAAGACCTTTGGGGAATCGTTAAATCGTTCGCATTTTTTGTTTGACTTGCCTTGTTATTATTCTATATAATGTTATAACAATTTGTCAACAGTTTATTATAACAAACTATCCAAAATCTATAATCCTTGTTATGATGTTGCCATGGAGTACCGATCAACTGAGCTAAATGCCCTATCGGCGCACATCGCTCGTGCAAACGAGTGCCCACTCTTATCAATTACAAACAAACGGAGGCATATTTATGGAACATCCTGTTTTATACGTTGAAACGCGCGGCGGCATAACGGAAAACGAGCATCGCGGCAGCTTGGCCGTTGTGGACAACAAAGGTAATTTAATGCTTTCCTACGGCGATGTTCACAGCCCACGCTATTTTCGCAGCTCCTCCAAGCCCTTACAGGCACTTCCCGTGTTCGCGCGCCATCTAGACAGGCTAAACGGCACAACGCAAGAGGAAAGTGTGATCTTCGCCGCCTCGCATCTTGGAGATCAATGCCATATCGACACCGTGCGCCGCATCCTCAAACACAATGGTTTTTCAGAAGGGCAGCTCATCATGAACCCTGCCTTGGGTCGCAGCGGCGAAACCTGCAAGCCCGCACATTGCTGCTCCGGCAAACATACGGCATTGATGCTTCTTGCCAAGGAGCTCTGTGGCGATTATACCGATTACTGGCGGCTCGAAAGCGCCGCACAAAAGGAGGTTTTAAGCGCAATTGCAACAATGTCGAACTGCGAGCGCGAATCGATCAAAACGGGCATAGACGGCTGCGGCGTTCCCGTGTTTGCCGTACCACTTAAAAACATGGCGCTTTCCTTTTTGCGGCTTGCCCGCCCGCAAATGATTCCCGATGCAGCGCTTGCCACTGCGGCGGATACACTTGGGGCTGCCATCAACGCTTACCCTCACATGATACGCGGAAACGGCGCGCTCGATACGATCATCAACACGGATAAGAACCTTATTGCTAAAAGCGGCCGCTGCGGAGTGTACTGTATAGGCTTCCGCAACGAAGGGCTCGGCCTTGCGCTCAAAATCGATGACGGCTGCGATTTGCATTTGCCGATTTTACTTGCGGCGATTTTCCGCAAGCTGGGCTACGGCAACAGGGAGCTTCTAAACGAGCTTGACGAACTTTTGCCCGCCGCGATCTTGGATGATACCGGAAAACATGCGGGCAGCCTCCTTGCGACATTACCCGTCTGATATCGAGCTCTACTTAGTTCAAAGCGATGTAAGCATTCAAGCCACGGGGCTGATCGGGGTTCACGCCGTTTTCCACGGCCATTGAAAAGGCGAGCATTTGCGCCAAGTAAATAAAATGGATGCCACACGCGGCGAAGCTTGGTACATTCTCGATCACGAAATTTGCGGTAACCTCAGGTGGTACCTCTGTGCCCGCTTGGGTTAGCGTCAGCACGGCGGCACCGGTTTTACATAGTTCCTTTAGCATGTCCTGCTGGTAGCTATTGTCTACCTTTTGCACGGCTACGAGCGTGAGCGTATTGGAGGTTTGCAAAACCATAGGCCCATGGCGGTAGTCGAGGAAGTTGTAGGCGCTGCCGCGCAACATGGCGATCTCCGCAAACGCGAGTGCCGCTTCCTCGGCAAGCCCCGCCAGCGGCCCGTCCGCAAGTACGACGGCCTTTTCAAAGCTCATTTTGGCAATGGCCTCAAGTGCACCCCTATTATCCTTCTTGAATGCCTCGTTTTGGCGAACCGCTTCGACGACGGAGCTTTCCAACTCCGCATCCTCATTGTAAAACGCATCCAACAGCTGTATGATCGCGTACAAATTCGTAACGGTGCGCGTTTGACAAACGCTTTCATCGTACGCCCACGGAAACGATAAATTAAGCTCGCAAAGCGGAACAAGGTCATTTTCGGCCTTCATCGTGACAGATACCAGCTTGGCGTCGGTGGTTTTCCGGATATGTGCGGCGGCGCGGATGATCTCTGAGGTGAGGCCGGACCGCGAAAGCAGAACCACCACGCTGCTGTGAAGCATGCCTTCAAAATGCGCGGGATTTACAAGGTAATCACCGCCCGCTATGGCAACCGCGCTCACATCCTTGCGGCAGTTAAAGCTATGTGCAGCGGATTTTGCAATCATGTAACTTGAGCCGCAACCTATGAAAATAAACCGTCTTTTGCGGCAGGAGGAAAAAAACGCCCGAATCGCATCCTTGCTCTCCAACATCCGCTGTACGGTCTTTTGTAGCGCCTCATGTTGCAACATAATTTCATGTTCCGTTATATACATAATGCCCTCCATATCATTCCGCATCTTGAAATCCGTCGAAATCAATAGTAATATAGTAGTATACGTATGGACTTAAGCGAATTTGTTATAATGTTATAATGCGAATATACCATTGCGTTATGAGCTTGTCAAGCGACTATCGCGAAGCTCAAAATTTTCTACACAAAAAAACAACATGGAGCGTACGGCATGTTAGATGAAACCAGCAGCACCCCTCTTTATATTCAACTCTACCAGGATATGCTAGATAGCATTACCTCAGGCCACTGGCCGGAGGGTACCAAACTCCCCACCGAATCGGAGTTGTGCGAAAAGTACGGTGTCAGCCGCATGACGGTACGCCTTGCTCTCGACAAAATAAAAGGGCAAGGCTATCTTTATCGCAAGCAGGGTCGCGGCACTTTTGTGACCATACCGGGCATTGAGCAACCGTTGACCTCCCTTTACAGCTTTAGCGATTCCTTAGGCGGCGACGTGCGGCGCAGCAAAGTGCTCCGCTTTGCAACCCTCCCCTGCGACGAGGCGCTTGCCGAGCGTTTAGAGCTCTCCGTAGGTGATCCTGTGTTTCTGACCGTGCGAGTGCGAAGCATCGGCGACACGCCGTTTGCGTATGAATCTTCCTACATCCCTTACGCTTTCTGTCCGCTTTTGAACGCCGAAAGCATTTCAGAGCATGGCCTGTATAAGTCTCTTCAGCGGCTTGCGGGCGCAGCGCCCAACCATGCGAAGGAAACTTTCCGCGCCGTGACGCTCGGCAAACAGGCCGCCGCGCATCTCAACGGACGCGCCTCGGAACCCGCGCTTTCCATCCAGCGCCTTGCCTTCCTGAACGACCGGGTCGTGGAATACTGCGACAGCCTAGTTCGCGGCAACAAGATGACCTATCAGGTTGATCTGCATAGACTCTAAAATAAATATGGATGGCATATTGATAGCAGATATTTAGCAAACGCTAAATAATGGATAGAAACATGATAAGAAACACACGATACCTCCAAATTATTGAAGGAGCGCCCCCGATTATAGTGTGTCAAGAAAGTGGGCAATAAAAAGTTACGCAGGCTGATCTTAAAAATCCGTAGGGGTCAGCTTTTTTCATGCCCATTGAGTGCGATGCAAATCTAGATGGAATACAGTCTCAAAATGGGCATGTGGTTATGTACGCTCCCTAAGTTCATATGCAGTGCATCTCCAGATAACGGATATGCTCCTGCTCTGTCACGGCAGAATGGCCAACCTTGCGTGACCGTCTGCCGCTCTTCTTACCCCGGCCGTCAGGAAATTCGCCGTATTCTAAATACTTGCACTTCCATATTTGAATCCTGTTTTTATCGGACAGATCATATTTTCTGACCAGCTCCAGCATCCTTGAGCCGGCTAGATAATCTTTTACGACTTGGTATTTCTTATTCCTCACTCTTCTCCCTTCATTAATAAAAGCCCATAGCACTTTATGTACCATAGGCTTTTTTACGGTCCTCCCATTATGTTTATCTTTGGAAACGAAGCGTTTAACCCGGCGGTAAACAAATTTTATTTCCCAAGACGCAATGCTAAATGGGAATTTACCAACAACTTAATATGCGTGATTTGAGAACGGAAGTTCTTTTTTTATGATTCATTCATATCACATTGTTCGTGCGATACTGCTTTCAGCTTGTATTCTGGTATAAAATTAATATATAATGACTATAGTCACTT